>NZ_JBNGCO010000087.1:0-22010 GCF_049974805.1 Baaleninema sp. | reverse complement strand
AAATGCTTTCTCTAAGAAGCTTTCGAGACTTGCCACCTTAAGTGACCCGTACCCGATATTGCAACATCTCCTGTTTTTCTAAGGAGGCGTAAGAAATGCGGACGGGGGGAGGGGTCGAGCCGCTCGATCGCGTCAATCGTTGCAGCAATAGCGACAAGCCAAATAACGTCGTTCCCGGTCCCGCTGCGATGTCGAGTAATTTGAAATCTGTCGGTAAATGTTGGTTTTTATAAACAAAGAACCAGGCTAAATACAGAGAGTAAACATTTTCTAAAAAATATTTTAAAAAATAAATTTGCGGAGACAAGACCGAGGAATAACTCGGGTCGATTCCCTTTTTTAAACCTTCTAAATCTTCAATAGCTTCCTCGAGTTTATCCTCTAACCCGTTCGTGCGATATCGCTCGAACTCCGAGGTTAAATAATCGGCGAGTTGCCGTTCTAACTGCTCGAAAACTTCCCGATCGATACCCGTACATTGAATCATTCCCGTATCGATATCTTGCAGTGCGAACGCATCCGTAACAAACCGGGATATTTCTGCATCGGGAACGAGGGTATTTCGTTGAGCTTGCTGGAGTTGTCGAACCTGTCGCCGTAACGCCGTGAGTTGTTGTTGGCTGTCGAGACTTTGTTGCTGGAGTGTCAACCAATCTTCAAACAGCCGTTCCCACCAAGATAGAGAGGTTTTCGAGCCTCGAATTTTCTTAAACTGTTTCGCTGCATCTCTTCGGTTTCCCCGCATCAGCAACCACCGCAACTGCTGCGATCGATACCACCGAACGAGAGCCTCAATCATATCCAAATCCCTCCTGATTTTCTAACACCTCTGTCTCGGGAAGACGCTGTTTTAAAATCGCCTTGAAATTTTCGTACTGGGTTCCCTCGTCGGCGTACCACCAGCGATACTTTTCTTTGAGTGCGATCGCCTCTTCGCGGGTTGCGGCGACGAGCGATCGCGCGGAAGCGTCGTGAAACCGCTGTAAGACAACGCGATCGATCCCCCGCAACCGTTCCACAAACCAATCGATATCCTCCGGTTTCGTGGGAAGCGTCGGCGTAATCGTCACCGACAATTTAGGAACGTATCCTTTATCGGGATCGATCGCACCTGCAATTTTATGAATTGCGTGAAGTCTCGCCTTCAAACTCGGCGATTGCGGCTCGAAATCCCTGCGAACCGTTTCGCTTCCCGTAGGTACGCTCATATTCACGCGCAGCTTTTTCAACCGTTGAAATAAGGGAATATCTCGCGTCACCATCGGACTGCGCGTTTGAATCACCAAAACGGGGCAATATTCTATCATTACCTCTAACAAACGCTGCGTCAACTTCTCCCGCGTTTCGATGGCTTGATAGGGATCGGTGACGGTACTCATGTAAATTCGAGGCGGACGTTCGGGATGTCTTTTGTTCCAGCGTTCCAACTCTTTACGAAGCAGTTCGGCGGCGTTTTCTTTCACGATAACCCAATTTCCCCAATCGCGACGCATTCGGGTATTTGGACTGAACGCCGCCGCGTAACAGTAACTACAGCCGTACTGACAGCCGCGATAGGGATTGAGGGTGAAATCGTAGGCTTTAATATAGCCGCTGGCGGGACTGAGAATCGATCGAGAATTGCGGCCGTAAACGTTGGTGGTTCCGAAGCGTTCTCGGAGGCGGTGAACCGGGGTTTCGTCGCAATAGCCTTCGTAAAGTCGGGGGTTCGGTCGTTCCATCGATCGCGTCAGGTTCGAACTTTTCTTATTGTGACATTTTCTGAGGAAAATGGGACAGGATTCGGGATTCGGGATGATGAGGCTAAATTATCAATTATTAATTAATTTGGAATTGCGGTCAATCTCAAAATTCGGGAAATTCCAAGGGTGTAAATCCCACGGTAAACCCCACATTCAAATTTTCTAGAGATTCTACTAGCCAATGTTCGGGGTCGAAGGGATCGCTTTTGTACTGTTCTACTAACCGAAAGACGCGATATTCGAGATCGGATTTGGTGGGAGTGGAAATTAGGATGGTTTTGACTAGCATGACCATCAACGGTAACGAGCCGAGATTTGCTAAAAAGTTGGCTAGATAAATATGGTGTTTGTTTTCTGGATCTGCCAAGAGATAATCGAGCGTTGTTTGGCAGGTTTGCATAACTAAAATAGGGTTCGGTTTGCGGCGATCGGCTTCGGGATGAATTTTTAATATATAATCTTCTAATTCGTTTAAAAACCGTTTTTTGAATTCTATAGAATCAATATAAAGGTCGCAAGTCAAATAGTGAAATAGAGATTTTTTAAAGTCTCGATAGGTTTTAAATACGGAAGAGGACGCGAAAAAGTCTTTGGCTCGGTTTTGTCCGGACTGGAATTCGTGAAACGCCCGAATCAAGGCGATGTCGTCTAACAAGGTCGGATTTTGATATCGGCTTTGTTGTAGCGTATCTTGAGAGTTAGACGAGATGTCAAAAAGGCTACAATCGGAAGAGTCTTGATGGAGATATCTTGAATAGCGGTATAATTTGTTGGCAAATCGCCATTGTCGAGCGCGAACGATTTCTTCAATTTTTTTGCGATTTTCGCGAGTTCCTTGGCTGGTAAACTCAAAATAAGCCCCTAAGAAATTATATCGATCGATCTCATCGGCGATTTGTTGGGGTTTTAATTGAACTTGATGAGTTCGACGGACATCTTTGAACAAAAAACAAAGGGCGAGGTATTCATGACTTCGCACAAAAACAGAGATGCACTTGCGTAACTGACGAATGTGAGGGGGGATAGACTCGCCGTCTATCGAAGCTTCCGCAAACCGGAAAATCAACAAAAAATTGGAAATATAAATTTTATATTTCGGGCGAATTTGCCAAGAATTAATCACGATATAACAACAGCGATGTAGAATGGATTCAAACTCCTGACAGGTTTCGCGAGTCACGAGATTGCGAAGTATTTTAGCCCCCTCTCGATCGACCGTTTCTTCGCCGCGAACGAACAGGCGATCGAACCAAAAGAGAAACTGTTTGGGCGACGACGCACGGAGAGAACGCTGTAACACGCGATCGAACAGCTTTTGTCGGTCGTCTCGGGGAAAATCGGGCAGAGAAATTTGATTGAAATCGATTTGTTTTTCCAGCCAGTTTCGATTAAAAACTATCCAATACAGGCGGTTGTAAACTTTCAAAACTGGCTGGGCGAACTTCGTGCCAATATTCACTTTAATCGTCAACCCTGCCAATCGTAACTCCATTTGTTCGGGAGAGCGATCGATGGGAATTTCTCCTAAATTGAGAATATGACTGTAACTTTCTAAAAGTGCTTGACGTCGCGGACTGGCGAGAATGCGATCGCGAATCGCCCGTAAATGAGGCGGTTCGTCGTACATTTCCCAATTCTCTAAAATTTGCGTGCGAACCAAGTGTTCGATCGCGTTACTTTCCTCCCCCGTCGGAATCGTTTCCGTCAAACGCACCACGTACTGACAGAGTTTTTGCGTTAAAAACGGCTGTCCCCCCGTCCATCGTAAAATCTCGTACAGCAACCGTTTGGGACGTTCCGCATGGGGCGTTAACCCCTCCACCAAAACGTCGCATTCATAGGGTTGAAATCCCGATAAATAGATTTCTCGACCGAAATCGAAAGGATTTTTCGTGCGATCGCACACCAATTCGTTGGGCGTCGCCACCCCTAACAACACCCAAGTCAAACGGTGGTACGCCGAATAGGTTTGTCGCAGTTCGTAGCAAGAGCGAATAAAGCCAAAAAATTCATCGACTTTAAACCCCAAACTGAGAACGCTGTCGATTTCATCGACAAAAATCACCAGTTGTCCGCTAACTTCCTTAAGGAGAACCTCGCGGACGAACACCGTTAACTTTTCATCGTGACGAAGAAACGGTCGATCGCTCCACCACTCGAACAAATTGATTTTCGAGAGCAAATCGAACCGCCGCGCCAATTCGTAAGCGATCGCCGCGTACCACTGCTTGCAAGACATACAAGAACTTCCCACTTGCAGCAAATCGACGACGCCACAGACGAATCCCCGCTCTTTCAGTTTTTGCATCGTCCGCACCCGCAACGAAGATTTCCCCATTTGTCGGGAATTAAAGACGTAGCAAAACTTACCTCGCGTAATTCCTTCAAACAGATCGGTATCCGCCTGACGAACCACGTAAGTAGGCGCGTTTTCCGGTAGACATCCACCAACTTGATAGTTCACGATCGGAATTGATAATTAATAGGGAACGGGGAACCGGGAACGGGGACGCACCGCCCCCATCACCGCCCCTAAAGGCGAGATTGAAAATACTTGCGATAGAGGTTGTAGCGGAGGGTGACGTGGTTTCCCGGGAGGTTGGCTAAGCCCATGCTGTAGAGTTTGAACCCTTGCATGGAGTCCAGTTCCACGGGAGTTTCCGAGTGAATCACCGCTTTGAAGGCAGTGGCGAGATCGTCATGTTGTTCTAATACCCAGAGATGTCGCCGTAAGTGATCGCCGTAAATTCCCGAATCGGTGGGGGCGATTTTTAACAGTGTCGGTAAGTCGAATTCCCCTCGGGCGATGTAATACAACGCCAGTCGAACGAGGTAGGGATGTCCGCCGATGCAGTGCATCAGCCGTGTTACCTCGTCGTCGCCCCAGTGCAAGCCGTGGCGACTGGCTAAGTCCGCCACCATTTCCGGGGTGAATTCCGGTAAGGCGATGGGAAGCCCCACGTTAAAAGGGGATTGATTGACGGGCATGGGAACGTAGGCTTCGGTGGAATGGACGATGACGAGTCGCAGTCGCTGCCAGAGGGGGTTGTTTTTGGATTCTTCATGCCACGCCCGCAGTAAGCCGAAGAAGTCGGTGGTGAGTTGGGGGTAGTCGAAGAGGATATCCACTTCGTCGAGTCCGAGAACCAGGGGGCGATCGATCTCTGGGAGGAGATAGTCCTCCATGTAGCGGGTACAGACGATTTTACTGCCGAGGATTTCGCTGCCTTGCCAGTAGCGATCGATTTCTAAGGGGAGTTTCAATCGCAGGGTGACGATGGCACAAACCCACTGCAAAAAGCGATCGAGGCTGGAAAAAATATCGCATTCGGCGAATTGAAAGGTCAGTTGAACGGTTTCGTAGTCGTGACGGCTGGCTTCGTGGAGAATTCTCGCCATTAACGAGGTTTTGCCCATTTGTCGCGGGGCTTTGACGCGAATCAAGGCGCCGGGTTGGACGATTTCCTCGTAACAGCGGTCTTCGACGCCGGGACGTTCGACGTAAAACGCCGAAGCCAGTTCCACTTGACCCCGAGGAAGTTGGGGTTCGGCGTCGATTTTGGGGGGGTAGACGGGAACGGCGGCGTCTGAGAAGGATTCCGATGCTTCCGACAGGGTGATGGTGGAGGGTTCGCCTTCTTCGGGGAAGTCGTCGAGGATTTTACGAACCAGGCCGTCCGTGTCTTTGGGGGATTTCCAGACGATCGATCGCGCTTCTTCTAGGTAGCCGCGCAATTTGTGACCCAGCAAACTGGGGGGACAGTTGAGATAGGCGGCGACGAGGCTGGGTTTGGGGGACGCCCGTTGCGCGAACAGGTTGCGGGCTAAAGCGACTTCTTCAGTCACCATTTCGCTGGAGGCGGAGGACTGCACGCCGGGAGATTGGGACAGCAACACCACCAGGCGATCGCATTGAGACAGTCCTGTTTGAATCTGGCGGCGTCCGGTTGCGGTCATCCGCAGGTTCGCATCGGCTAAAAGCACTTCGTATTCCCGTTGGCTGAAGGCGCGATACAACGCCAGGGCGATGTCCGATTCCAGGGGGGCGCTTTGGTGGTAGCTGAGAACGATTTTCTGACAGGAGGTGGGGGAAAAGGGAACGCCAGAAAAGAGTTCGGGGCGATATTTGGCGTACAGGGACACCAGTTGAGCGCGACGGACGGCTTTTTCTTCTCCGTCGTCGGTTTCCCAACAAAAGGTTTTGCAAATGTCGGAAAGATGTTTGCGAACCGTTTGTTCGGTGACGTAGAGATCGGCGGCGATGGCGATGTCATCTTTATCCCCGGGAAGAAATTCGAGTAAAACTTCCCGTTGTCGCTGGGTCAGTCGGGCGTCTGCGTGCAGGAATTCCAGAACGTTCATGTCGGTTGTTGCACCCCGATCGGGGAACGGATTTTCTGAATTCACACCTAAATTCATACTGGGCTTCACATATGTGAAGGACTGAGACTCAGACTGGGAAATCTCAGCCCGACCGCCGTTCAAATCTGCGGCCGAGACGGGTCGTGTTTTGGGGAACTCACAGGAGTTGAGACGGAGGCGATCGCAGTCGCGCGAACTTTCACGAGAGTTCATAGTCATTTCTCGAACCCTTGAATAAGATCGAATTGCAACAGAGGAGATTCACCCAAACGATCCACGCTTTCATTTTACGAAGCGATTCCAACAATGTCTCGTATTCTAGGAAAATTTAATATTTTTAAAAATTTTATTGCTTGGGCGGATAGATGGTTTTGGATTTGGAGTTAAGCCATTGGTTTATTTTGGCGATATTTTTGAGTTTAATCTGTTTTTGTTTTCGATTAAAAATGATTTTTAAATAGTATTAAAATCAGAGCGAAATCCCGTTAAAATTACCAATCAAGATTCAGATATTTTTGTTCGTGTTTAGGAGAGAGAGCGATGACACTTTTTGAAGCCAATTCTTACAAAATGTTTCCCTGTCCCCTGTGTGCCACCGTCACCAGCGCAGTTTCCCCCGAAATGGCCGGTCGCGTCTTTTTCAAAGGCACTTACTGGCCGGCTCGCTTCTATACCCTGTCGCCCCAAAGCCTGGTGCAGCCGGGACAATCGGTGAATATCGTCGGTCGCGACGGCATTACCTTGTTGATTTTGCCGCGATCGAACCGTCAAGTCGTTTCCCAGTCAACCAACAACCCCAGTTCCAACCTGCCCAATTCGCCAACGAGATCCCCTCATCGGGAATTCGTATTGGCGAACTGCAACTAAAGTATTGAACCTCGCCACTGATGGAGTAATCATTTCGATGTTTTCCCAATCCTCTGCCTTCAGCCATCTCACCGCCACCGCCGCATCGGGGAAACCCGTTGTCTTTGCCCTGAAACATACTTGCGTCAACGCCCGCATTTCGGGAAATCTGGCGCGAGTCGAAGTCGAACAACAGTTTGAAAATCCCCTCAGTGAAACCCTCGAGGCGGTTTACGTATTTCCCCTTCCCGCAGACGCCGCTGTGGACGAAATGGAATTACAGATCGGCGATCGCATCGTGCGGGGGAGGATTCAAAAACGGGAAGACGCCCGCAATACCTATCGAGACGCCCAACGCCGAGGGCGCACCGCCAGTTTGCTGGAACAGGAACGGGAGAACATCTTTACCTATTCGATCGCCAACATTCCCCCTGGGGAAAGCGTGCGAGTTCGGCTGCAATACTCCAATTGCTTGAAATTCGACGGTGGCGATTACGAATTCGTCCTTCCCACCACTATCGGACCGCGATTTATTCCCAGTTCCGACGACGAAGACGCCGATCGCATTGTGCCGCCGACGGTTCCCGCCCCCGATATCGACGCCGATTTACTCGAGATTCACCTGGAAATCGAGGCAGGCGTTCCCTTACAAAGCGTTCGATCGCAATCCCATCGCATTCAACTCGAGTTCGAGGGCGATCGACTCCAGGTCCGACTCGACGGCAGCGATCGCATTCCCAACAAAGACTTTATCCTGCACTACCGCGTCTCCGGTAAAACCACCCGCAGCGCCGTTTTAACCCACAGCGACGAACGCGGTTCCCATTTCGCCGCCTATCTCATCCCCGCCTTAACCTATGCCGAAACAGAGATCCTCCCCAAAGACATAGTATTTCTCATCGACACCTCCGGGTCGCAACAGGGCAAACCCCTAGACCAGTGTAAGGCGCTGCTACGGCGTTTCGTCACCGGACTCAACCCAGACGATACCTTTAGCCTGATAGATTTCAACAATAGCGTGGGTTATCTGGCCGCCGATCCCCTGCCGAACACGGCGGAAAACCGAGCCAATGCCTTAGCTTATATCGATCGACTCTACGCCGAAGGCGGAACCTATCTCCTCAACGGCGTTCGCGCCGTGCTGGATTTTCCCGAACCCGACGACGGACGCCTTCGCAGCATCGTTTTGTTAACCGACGGCTATATCGGCAACGAACGAGAAGTCTTAACGGAAGTGCAACGGTTCCTCAAACCCAGCCATCGCCTGTACAGCTTTGGTGCCGGGAGTTCCGTCAATCGCTTTCTGCTCGATCGCATCGCCGAAACCGGCCGGGGATACTCGCAAGTGGTGCGTCACGACGAACCCATCGACGCCGTGGCGCAGCAGTTTTTCGATCGCGTCAACTCTCCTGTTTTAACCGATATCGACGTTACCTGGAACGGCGCGGGAAATCCGCCGACGATTTATCCCAACCCGCTTCCGGACTTGTTCGCCGCACAACCGTTAGTTCTGTTCGGTCACGCTGAAAATCGCGGTTCCGGACGGTTGACAATATCGGGACGACAGGCTGACGGAACGCGATACGAAGAAACCCTCTCGGTGGAGTTTACCGAAAACAACAATCCCGCCATCGCTCAATTATGGGGTCGCGCCTGTTTGAAAGCCCTGGCGAACCAGACCTTTGAGTTAACGCAACAAACCCTCGTCAAAGAAATGACGCAGACGGCGTTAGAGTACCGATTGCTGTCGCCGTATACTGCCTTTGTCGCCGTTGAAGAGGATCGATCGCAGGTCGTCGATGTCTCTGGTGGCGTCTCGGCCGCCGTTCCCCTGTTTCTCCCCGACGGAATGGCTCTGGACACCTCGATGTCCTTGGGCGGTCGGAAATGCAGCCCGTCGAGTTCGCCCCCTTCCCCTCGAAGCACGCCGCGCCCCGTCTCTCCCTCTCGAAGCCTGCGATCGGCAAAGGTTTCTCCAGGGCGATCGCGGAAGCGGTACGTTGCTGCTTCCCGCCGCCATCCCGCGAGTTTTACCGACGATTGGGTGACCGATTTACGGGAACGCGGGGCGTTGGGTCGATCGAAATCCGTTGTCAAATTGATGGTTTCGTCGGAAGCGACTTCTCTACAAACGGCTATGTCTAACCCCGGACTGGAAATCGAAGTGGGTCGAATCGCCGGCTTCGAACTCAACACCTTGGAACACCATCGCACTCTGGCCAAACTCGAACAAAGTCTGTGCGCTCTGCAATATTTCCCGAAATTGGGAACGTTCCGACTGATTTTCGGTTTAATCGTGCGCGATGGTAAAGTTCGGACGGTGGTATGTCGGCGATCGACCGTCGATTATCTCTTCCGTTCTGGCGACTTGCAGCGACTTCCTGAAATTAAAGAAGTGGTGGAACAGGTTCTGTTGAGTTGGACGCTACCGCCCTATTTCTGCGGCGAAATTTCGATCGAATTGAATTTCCGCGCTTAGCGATCGTCTCATCACCCCATCATCTCATCACCCCATCATCTCAACGCCCCTCCTCCGTCCATAGCAACTTCAGCCGCTGGCGAAATCCACCTCGTTCGTCGCGGCGTTGTTGCTGTTTGGCGTTAACGGCGGATCGATCGATCCCGTAAGTTTCCATCAAAGCGTCCATCACTTCCGACAAATCCGCCAGTTCCTTAATCAATTCCGCCTCGTCCGCAGCGTCGGCGACTTCGGCCGCTTCTTCGCGGAGTTTGTCCCGCAAGGCTTGGCGGTAGTCGGGAAGGTTGAGACGTTCGACACCGCAGCGTTTTCCCGATTGGCGAACGATATCGGGGATTCGATCGCGGACGAGTTTTTGAGGTTCTTGGCGCATAGTCAAACAGTCCTACCACAGGGCGATCGATTCGGGCGTATCAAAAATGGTAACGAGAAACGAGAGCGGCGAAAAAGCCGATAGTATTCATATAAGTCAACTCCTCACACACACACACACGGGCAGTCCGCTTTCGGACTGCTTTTTGTTTGAGGGGATTTTCGGCTCGTTCTGGCGTTCAGCCATGTAAAACGAAGTGCGCCAACCACCCGATACCCAGTCCCAGCGACGACGTTCCCAACAGTAACAGAAACGCCTGTAAATCGCTCAAACCAGCAATTTGCACGTCTAAGCGAAACAGCAATCCGGCCGAGGCTAGCAAAACAATCTGAGAGGAAACGTGCAGCCAGGTGAGGAAGATCACCGCCACGAACGCCGCGATCAGCGCCGCGATAAAGCCGCGAATATCCGATTTCAACCAGCGTACCGCCACGTTTCGCACGATCGACCAGGGCGACGCCAAGGCTTCCGCTAAAAGGATCGTCAACGCAATTCCCCAAATCCACGCCCAGCGGGAGGCGTCGGAATCCGACAGCACCCATCCCAAGTTGACGTAGGTGAGGAGAAACAGTCCAAAGGAAATCCACGGCCGCGTTTTTATCTCAGAAATTAAGTTAACAGGACGCATCTTTGACAGCGAACAGTGAGCAGGGTGCGTGACTTGAACAATCGGGTGTGAGACGAACAAACCGTCACGCACCGACAAGGTACAGCTTTTACAGCGAACAGGGGTAGGGGACGTGACGCAGCCTGAAAATCTGGGTTACCTCAGACCCACTTTGTCTTACCGCCTCACCCACCCACTCCCTCCCCTCATCTCAACAAAGCCGTTTTCCCAAAATCACCAAATCTCGCAACGCGCCATCGAGTTCGGCGACACAGGGAAGATACCCCCACTCGCAGAACCCAAACTGCTCGAACAGATTCAAACTGGGCTGGTTGTGGGCGAAAATAAAAGCGAGAAAGGTTGTCAAATGGAGTTTCGGTCCTTCGCAAACCGCTAAATCGAGCAGTTGCGACCCGATTCCCCGATGTTGGTATTCCGGCGCGACGTAAATCCCAAGTTCTGCTGTCGCCGCATAGGCCGGACGACCGTAAAAGCGTCGAACGCTCAACCAGGCCACGATTTGACGTTCTCGTTCGGCTACCCACAGGGGATAGCGACTGGGGACGTGACTGCGAAACCAAGGACGGCGACTTTCCACGGAGACGGGTTCGAGGTCGGCGGTGGCTGTTCGACCGGGAATCGCGGCGTTGTAAATGGCCACGATCGCTTTGAGGTCGCTTTCTCGGGCGTGGCGGATAGAAATCGCTGGGATATTGAGACGATTCACGAAATTTGGGGAGAGGAACGACCGCAAGGACGAGTTAACCCTAATTTAGCTCGATCGAGAGGGGGTAGCGTTTCAGAGACTCGAGGTTTGGAGCTTCGAGGTTTAGCCATCCCGACCTCTCTAAGATACCGGGAATCTGGCGCGAATCGATACGACTCGTCAGTTTAATCGTTTCCTTTGAGGTGAAGTTTTTTGGGGGAATCGATCTTTTTGAGTAAATTCAAGAGATATCAATTATTTTTTGAGCTATAATTAAGAATATTAGCTGCGATTTTTCTCGATCGCAAATACCACAAAACGTATCGAAAAACACAGCTAAATTATTGCCAAAACGCTTTTTAAAATCCGATCGGTATTGAAAGACGCGATCGCTCCAAACCGCCTGCCACAGTCATCCGTATATTTTTGTAAGCGTTATCACAAAAACGTTAATGAAAGGTTAATTTTTCTATATTTTCCGGAGATCGATCGTCGAGACTTGCAATAAAATCCCGCAGAGTTTTGAACTGGGTTTAATCCGTTACAGTAAACGAAGGTAAAGCTAAGTTGAAATTTCCCTTGCCCGAGAGTCTGCCAACGATACACTGTAGCTAAACCCCAAGCAGTCTTAAATTTTCTAAGGAGCGGTCGATGATTCGAGCCACCCCCCCAAAAGCCGACCCAGCTCACGACGTACTTCACTACAGACCCGATCCCCTCAACGCGATTTTCTCGCCCAAAACCGTCGCCGTCATCGGCGCCACGGAAAAACCCGACAGCGTCGGACGAACGGTCTTGTGGAACTTGGTCAGCCATCCCTTTGGCGGAACGGTCTTTCCGGTGAACCCCAAACGTCCGAGCGTCTTGGGGATTAAAGCCTATCCCGATATCGGCTCGGTTCCCGAAGCGGTCGATCTCGCCGTCATCGCCATTCCTGCCCCCGGCGTTCCCAAAGTCGTCCGCCAATGTGTCGAAGCGGGCGTCAAAGGGGCGATTATCCTCTCGGCCGGATTTAAGGAAATCGGCCCGGAAGGGGTCGAACTCGAGCGACAAATCCTCGAAGCCAGCCGAGGGAAAATGCGGATTATCGGCCCCAACTGTCTGGGGGTGATGAGTCCGCTGACGGGCATCAACGCCACCTTTGCCGGAGCGATGGCGCGTCCGGGGAACGTGGGATTTATCAGTCAAAGCGGTGCCCTCTGTACCTCGATTCTCGACTGGAGCTTTCAGGCGAACGTGGGCTTTAGTGCCTTTGTCTCCATCGGCTCGATGCTGGATGTGGATTGGGGCGACCTGATTTATTATCTCGGCGACGACCCCCGCACTGAAAGTATCGTCATGTATATGGAATCGATCGGCGATCCGCGATCGTTCCTTTCTGCGGCCCGAGAAGTGGCTTTGACTAAACCCATCGTCGTTATTAAAGCGGGACGCACGGAAGCCGCCGCCCAAGCCGCCGCCTCCCACACGGGGGCGTTAGCGGGTAGCGACGAAGTTCTCGACGCCTCCTTCCGGCGGTCGGGGGTGTTGCGGGTGTATCACTTGGCGCACCTGTTTTACATGGCGGGACTGCTGGCCAAACAGCCCCGTCCGAAAGGCCAGCGGTTGACGATTCTCACGAACGCTGGCGGTCCGGGGGTTCTCACCACCGATACGTTGATTACTGAAGGCGGACAACTGGCGGAACTGTCGTCGGAGACGATGAAGGCGTTAGATGAGATTTTGCCGCCCCAGTGGAGTCACGGAAATCCTATCGATATTTTGGGAGATGCGGACCCGGAACGCTACGCGAAGGCGTTAGATGTGGCGGCGAAAGACCCCAACAGCGATGGGTTGTTGGTGATGCTGACGCCCCAGGCGATGACCGACCCGACGCGCACCGCCGAACAGTTGAAACCTCACGGTTTGGAACGGACTTATAAGAAACCGATTTTCGCCAGTTGGATGGGCGGGGCGGAAGTGGCCACCGGGGCCAACATCCTCAATCAGGCGAACATTCCCACGTTTCCTTATCCGGATACGGCGGTGCGGATGTTTAACTATATGTGGCAGTACAGCCGCAATTTGAAGAGCCTCTACGAAACGCCGCTGCTTTCTGGGGACGAGGATGAGGAAATGGCGACGCGGCACGATCGCGTTAAGGAGTTTATCGAGGCCGCCCACGCTCATAATCGATCGCTGCTGACGGAGTACGAGTCGAAACAACTGCTGGCCAGTTACGGGATTCCCACGGTGGACACGCGCATGGCGAAAACCGTTGAGGAGGCGATCGAAGCGGCGGAAGATATCGGCTATCCGGTGGTGTTGAAGCTGCTGTCGGAAACGATTACTCACAAGAGCGATGTGGGTGGGGTGCAGTTGAACCTCAACGACGCGGAAGCGGTGGAAAAAGCGTTCGATCGTATTTACACTCGCGTCAGCGAACTGCACTCTCCCGACGATTTCCAAGGGGTGACGGTTCAGCCGATGTTGAAACTCGATGGTTACGAGTTGATCGTCGGAAGTAGTTTGGACGCGCAGTTCGGACCGGTGTTGTTGTTCGGAACTGGGGGTCAGTTGGTGGAGGTGTTCCGCGATCGAGCTTTGGGACTTCCGCCGTTGAACACCACTTTGGCGCGGCGGTTGATGGAAAATACGAAGATTTACAAGGCGCTCAAAGGGATTCGCGGCCGAGACCCGGTGGATTTGGAAGCGTTGCAACAGTTACTCGTGCGCTTCTCCCATTTGGTGGTCGAGCAACCCTGGATTAAGGAAATCGACATCAACCCGCTGTTGGTGAACTCTCAACGGATTGTCGCCCTCGACGCCCGCGTGGTGCTGCACCCGCCGGATACGGATATTTCGACGCTGCCGAAACCGGCCATTCGTCCTTATCCGATGCAGTACGTGGGACATTGGACGACACAAAAAGGTATTCCTTTAACGATTCGTCCGATTCGCCCAGAAGACGAGCCGATGGTGGCGAAGTATCACGAGGAGATTTCGGACGAAAGCGTGTATTTGCGCTACGCTCATATGTTTAAGTTGAGTCGGCGCGTCGCCCACGATCGACTGTCTCGGTTGTGTTTTATCGATTACGATCGCGATATGGCGCTGGTGGCGGATTATAAAGATCCGAAAACTCAAGAGCATCGTATTGTGGCGATCGCCCGGTTAACCGCCCGCAAGAAGCGCGTCCGCGAAGCGGAGTTTTCGATGTTGGTGGTCGATCGATTCCAATATCAAGGATTGGGAACGGAGTTATTGCGCCGCCTCATTGAAATCGGACGGGCGGAAGGGTTCCAGCTTATTTTTGCCGAAATCCTTTCGGACAACGGCGCGATGCAAACCATTTGCGAGCGGTTGGGTTTCCACATCGAGCGCATTTTAGGCGAATCGATGGTTCGCGCCGAACTCCTACTCAATCCTCCTAGTAACGAGTAACCTCATGATTGTGACCGTTAAAGTCAAACCCAATTCCAAGCAACAGTCGATCGCGGTTGAAGAGGACGGTAGTTTTACGGTTCGTTTGCAATCGCCTCCGGTGGACGGGAAAGCGAATAAGGAATTGGTGAAGTTGTTGGCGAAGCGGTTTGGGGTTCGGAAGTCTCAGGTGGCGATTCGATCAGGGGAAACTTCGCGTATCAAACGCATTGAAATCCCCGATTAATGGGAAACTGGGTTATCTACCCAGGTAATCTACATCGTAGGGGCGCAAATTTGCGCCCCTATCCTTGTTTTGGGGATATTTTGGGATATTAGAGCTGAATTTATTCGATCGCCTCGTCGGCCAGAAATTCCAAACCGATCGATTTCAGGAGTTCCCGCCATTCGGCGTCTACACTGTCATCGTCGGGGGTTTGCCGTTGTAAGCGGATCAGTTCCGCCAGTACGTCGAACCACAGATGTGCTGCGGCGTATTGGCCTGCGCGATCGATCGACGGACTTCCCAATTCCGGCGGTTGTAAATTGTCTGGGGCTGCAATGCGTTCGATCGTACCGTACACCAAATCATCTTCGGCGGGTAAGGCGGGATTGCAACGATAGGAAAACCGCCAGTAATAGGGTTGTCCGACATCGAGCGTCGTGGTTTCCGGAAGGGCGATTTCTACGAATCCCGCATCGCCGCTGTGGTTTAATTGGGTTTCGTAGACGATGCGATCGCGGCTATCCCGCAAGACGAAAACTAACGGACGAACTTCGTCGTAGGGAACGTAAAACCAGAAGCGGGGACGGGGGGAAATCGTCTGTCCGAAGCTGTTTTCCGGAACGATCGCGAGAAGGGGTCGATTGACCGCCGGACAAAACGTGCGACTGCTAGACCCCTCTCGATCGCCTTCAGAACCGCGATCGGGCGGCTCGAAATCCACTGCGATCGTTTCTGGAGAAACCATTAAACTCGCCATGGCGATCGAACTCAACAACACTCAATTTTCCTCCTTTGTCGTCCTCTGTCCTTCGTTCCTGGGCTGCTGCCTGGGAATGCTATCAGTGGGCTGCTGCCTCCTGTGCCTCCTGTTTCCAACCCTTACACCAAAATCCAAAACTTACCCATTTTCTGTGATTTTATGAATTTGGTATCGGGCTTCCGATATAGCAATCCCATTTTCAATCGGAGACACAATCCACGGCAAACCAAACGCCGTCAAAATGGCAACTCTTGCCGCCTCTTCCTCATCGTAAGTGTCCTGCAATGTTATAAAAAATGCCGCACCACTCGCCACCCACGAAATCACGAACAATCGCATTAAAGGAAACCAACGCCGAGTATAAGCATACCCCAACCAAGGGGTCAAAATACTCCAAAATGTAGACAGCCACATATTCTTTTTGGAGAGTTTCATTAATTCAATCGTTTCCTGCTCTCGAAGCTTTTCTTCGAGTTTTTGAATATTCATGTTCTTCCTAACTACAATCAAACCGGAAGATTCGGTAAAACGGCAATAATAATCACCGCAATCAACCCAAACAAAAAGCCCAAAACCGCCCATAAGGCGTGATTTCGATTTTTAGACTTCGCGATCGCATAACAGGCATAGCCACACAAGCCCCAACCCACGAGAAGAATCAAATTTGCCATTTTCGCAAAACTCCATCAACCTAAATTCACGAAAAAAAGGCAGAAAGCCGCAACTTTCCACCTCGTTTTCATCACTTACTCGCCGCAGCAGCGATCGATCCCAAAACCCCTAAACCGAACAAAAAAATGCCGACATGACGAGCGCCCGCATCGTCAGTCCGTTCCCCGTAACCATACGCCTGTCCGCCTCGAACCATCGATTTGACTCTCCAACCCGCGTTCGCCGACTGACTCGACCACAGCGACAATCCCAGAACGCAGGGAACCAACCCCGCCCACAGCCATCGTTTCACGTAAACTCATCTCCAGATGAAAGAACTGATAAGCTATCGGCGGCTTTGTCCCAGGTTTATGCAAATCGTTACATTACTTGACAAAAGGCAGGAGAGTCGCCAGAGAGCGACGACGATCGCAGAAACCGGGTATCTTGGAGATGTAAGCTTTCTCTAAGCTTTCTCAGCCACATCTTTAACTTGACTTAAAATCGAGGTGATTTATCGTGAAGTTAACAGCAACCAAACAAGGTTTATTGATTAAAAAAGGAGTTTTAGGAGACGAAATCGAATTTGAAATTTTCTTAGACAACGAGCAAATTATCGTCAAAAAAGGAACCAACCCAAAATATTCTATTTGGGATTTAGGCTCCAATTCTGTCGATTGCGACGTTCGAGATGGCGCAATTCATCACGATCGACAGCTCTACAATCCCTAAACATTCTTTTAGTTAAAATCAAAAATTAGGTCGATATTATGAATTTACAGCAACTCAAGCAATACCGCACTAACATTATCGAATTGGCTCAAAAATACAATTCCACAAATATTCGAGTTTTTGGGTCTGTTGCCAAAGGAGAAACCACCCAAAATAGCGACATTGACTTCCTAATCGATCCGATGCCAGAACAAGACTTGTTTGATGTAATTCGCTTGGGAAGAGCATTGCAAGAACTTCTGAATTGTGAAGTCGATGTCGTGCATAGTACGGCATTGCACCATAGCATCAAGCAGGAAATACTATCTTCGGCAATTCCGTTATGAGTAAAAAATCAAAATCCCCCTTGTTCTTTTTGTACCATATGCGAGAATCTATTGAGGCGATTGCTATTCACATTCATCAAGGCAAACAAAGTTTTATGACAAATAGAACTGTCAAAATGGCGGTACTTCGAGAACTTGAAATCATCGGAGAAGCAGCGAACAAACTGCCCGAAGACTTCAAAAAACAGTACCCGTCAGTTCCTTGACGGGATATCGTAGACTTTAGAAATATTCTCGCTCATCAGTATTGAGCGATCGACTTAGAAACAGTTTGGAATATCATCCAAAATCACGATCGATTACCCGCCCTCAAAAATCAAATCGAAATTTGCATTCAGGAATTAGAGCAGAGAAAATAATAGAAACCCTGCCTTTGGCAAACGCCAGATTTCTTGAAAATCACTTCCAACCACGCAAGCGAGTCGCGCCCCACCCACTCACCAACAACCCCAACCACGCAGGTACCCAAGGCAACCAAACCCCCCACACCAGCAAACCGTAACAACATCCCGACAAACCGATCGCACCCACCCCAAGCCCCATCGCCACAGACACCCGGCGACGGAACCCCCACCCCATCGCACCGCCGACGATCGACCACGCCAACACCCACAACCCATCCTCCCAGGGCGATCGAACCTCGATAATCGCGCGATCGTCCAACACCGCCGACAAAATTTGACTCGTACCGTGGGCGTGAATCTGCGTTCCCGTCATTTCCCCGTAAGGCGTCAAATGTCGGTTATCCGGCGTGCTTGTCGCGTCAACCCCAATCAAAATCGCGCGATCGCGAATCCACTCGGGATTCACCCGATTGTCCAACACCTCCATCCACGTCACCTCTCGCGCTACCCTTGGCGCGTTGCGATAGTTCAACATCAGTTGAAACATCCGCCCACTAAAATCCCAATACACAACAGTGGACGGTTCCAAAGGCTTCAAAACCACCTCGCCGAGTTGAATCCATTCCTGGGGAAGCAGTTTCGGCGCGATTCCGTCCGGTTCCAAATAGCGATACGCCAACTGCATACTCAAACTGTGGGGCGTATCGCACTGCGGCGGATGGCGCGTCATCGATAAAACGTGGCGGCGCAACAGGCGATCGCGATCGAGAACCACATCGTTAAATCCCAACCGTTCCGGGGGAATCCCCGGCGGTGCGTCCACTCCCCCATCGTCGCGATCGCGTCCTTTGCAAATCCCCACCAGGTTCGACTGTTGGAATTGCACCGCTAACGCCTCAGTTCCCGGCGCAACGGCTAAGTTGCGATAAAGATTCAAACCGATGACGCGGGGACGATGGCGTTGCAACGCCGCCAGCAGTTGCGCCAGAGTTGCGTCAGATGCCGGCCAGCGTCCCAATCTGGTAATATCCTCTTCTGTTAAATTGACGAGGAGCAGTCGATCGTCTGGCGCTTCTGGGGGACGCTGGCGCAACATCCAATCGTATCCTTTCAGTTCTAAACTTTCGAGAAGTCCCAAACTTCGCAACAGCAACACCCCCAGCGCGATCGATACGCTCAAATACAGAGGTTTCCGATTGCGCCACAGCCAGGAGAACTGAAGCAGCGGTGGCGGCGGCGCCACTGGGGGCGCGGTGGGAATGGCGGGAAACACCGAGGCGGCGGGATTGCGGAACAAGACGGGAAGCCAACTGGCGCAGGGAAACCGATCCTCGATCGCTTGCAACCGTTCTCGCGCCTCGCGAACCGCCAGGGACAAATCCCCTTGGCGAGAATAGGCGTTGAGAAAGGCTGCAAGAAACTGTTGCGCCACCGCATCGGCGACGGGTTCCCCCATCACTACCGCCGCCGGAAGTCCGAAATCCACCAAACAAGCGCCGATTCCCAAACCGTCGCAAGAGTTGAGAACCACCAGTTGCAACCCCTTTTCGATGGCGGTTTGCAGGGCAAAGGTGGCGTCTTCTGGGCTGAGGTGTTCCTGGGAATTGAGGGCGATCGCGCCGCTATCCTCGAAATCTTCGGGGAAATCCGAAGCGGAACGGCTATGTCCGGCGAAAAAGACGATATCCCAACCTTTTTCTTCCCACAGGCGATCGTGAAATTCCTGGCGAGAGGGTTCGACGCACCAGGTAATCTCGGTATGGGGTAACTGTTGCAGTTGTTGGCGATCGATCGAGAGATCGAGATTGTGGGAACTGCCGAAAACCGCCAAAATCCTCGTAGGGGCGTCACGGCAGTGGGCCCTGACACGGCGGTTCCCCCCAGCGATTCGATCCCGCCGCGAATCCGTCGAAACCTGTCGGTAAGTACGTCCGCTGCGGGCGAGTTCCGTGTGGGGATAGTCCGCCACGAACTGCCAAAAGTGCCAGGGAAGGCGGCGCGTCTGGCTGTCGTCGGTTTCGATCGCTAAATCAAAGGCGGTGTCTGGCGAAAGGTGCGATCGTAATTGCCCTTCGAGAAGGCTGAATTCCGGCGATTGCAACCACGCCTCGAACTGCGATCGATACTCCCGACACAGCCGTTTGAAATCGATTTCCGAAACCTGCGTCACGTCGTCCTCGGCGATGTCGATGCGCCAGTTCCAGCCGCTACCCCCCTCAAGGGAACCGCGACGCACGAAACCCCGATACAGCGCGATATACAGCAGTTGCCAGCGTTGGTAAAGTCCCTGAAGTTCCGGTGCCGGAGGTAGCGAACCCACTCGTTTGAGGGCGATCGTCGTCTCGTCAGTAGTTAAACGCAGCGTGACATCGGGAAATCCCGTTGCCAGACTTCCCGTTCCCAAATCTAACGTGACGAGGGGGCGCGTTGAAAATCTAACCACAATCTAACCGCTCAAATCTCGAAGATTTCGCTCAATTCCACCTCTCCCAGTTTCACACCAACCCGGAACCGTTCCCCCGACTGACCGCGAAAATAAGGCAGTTGAATGTAATTATCCGCTTGGCGCGATCGCACGCTAAACAGGATTTCTCCCGTTTCCGGCGATTCCAGAGACAGCGTTAAATCCGGCGGCAGATAATCCCCCTCCTCACTCGGACGAACCCGCACCCGCACCCCAAACCGTTCCCCTTCGGGGGCGACGGCGACCCATAACAAAACAGGATTTCCCGCGATGCGGATGCCAAAATCGAGGAGTTTCGCCCGTTCGATGCGATTTTCCGCCGTATCGTCTTCGCTGCGAAAAGCGTAAGAGGTGGACGTTCCCGAATTTCCCGTATTTCCAAAATAGTCAGACAGCGGTTTCCAAGGCGGCGTACTGGTTCCCCCTCGCCATTGACTCAAACGGGTGGCGCGACGCTGGCGGTGGGTTTCCAGAGTTGCCAATAGAGTTTCGACGGGTTGTAATTGAGAGAGATCGATCGCGCCATCGTGGAGCGTTTCCACAAAGCCTAAAATCTGACTTTCCCGTAACGACTCCGCAATCGAAACGATGGCGTACCCAATGCGATCGTGCCACGCTTCCGGCGGGACTTCATAAATCCTTTCCCCGTTACGAATATCGTTCTCTCGTACCGGACGACATTCCAAGCGTCCCACATCCACCACCGGTAAATCCGCGACATCTCCACACAAACTCGTCGCAGCGCAATAGAGATCGCTGGCTTCAATTTGCGTCAAAATCCCCAAGCACTCAAAATACTGTCGCACGCTCCACACCGCAAGGGTATTAAAAAAAACTTGCTGTCGTTTTTCCGGTGTCGGTTGCCACTGCGCCAGACGTTTCGCTAAATCTCGCGCCGCTTCCGACAAAGGAACGGGTAAACTCTCCGATTCAAAATCGATCGTTGTGAAAGACATTTATTATCTCCTCTTTTTTATAATCCTTTCCTTTATAGATATCCTTCCGACACGCCAAATTTACGCAACCGGGGGCGACAATGACGCTCGTAAAAGCTACTCAAGGACGAAATCGGCACGTTGAATTCCGCCGATAAGTCTTTCCAACTGGTTTCTGGCGGGAGACGACGCAACAGTAAAACTTGGACGGTAATATCGGGGCGATGTTTGAGGTGCAGTTGGCGCAGTTCCCCAGACGCATCAGTTTCCACCCAGCGATACAGTTCCGACAGAATGGGGGGAACGTCCGGTTTAGCGGCGAGAAAGTCCCAGATTTCGGCAGTTTCTCCGTCTTTTTTGCAGAAGGTAGAAACTTCTCGTTGTTGTTGTTTTTGGCGATCGCGGTAAGCGTCTTTCAGCCGTTGTTTGAGGTAAAAGTTCAACCAGGTTAGAAGTTGGCTTCTTTGGGGGTCGTATTTACTACAAAGATTTTGGCACAAGTACAGACAGGTTTCTTGCAGTACGTCTTCATAAACGGGATGGTTGTCGCGCCAGAGTTTGCCGGATTTCAACACTAAACGCAGGATTTTCGTCATCCCTTGTTGGTAGGGGAGACTTCCGGGGGGATGTTGGCAAGTCGCTTCGATGAGTTGCTGGAGTTGTTGGTGTAGAGACCTCTCGCCCATAGGAACTGTTTGGGGGTAAGATGATTTAGCTAAATTTAGGGTAATTCACGATCGATATGCCAGATCTGTGTTGACTGATAACGCTCGAATGCAGGCTTCAAGACTTGTATCGAAAAAATAGAACTCATGGAACGTAGATCGGGATATAGAAAAGTATCCATTATTTCTGAATAATAAGTATAAAAACCTCAGTGGTGCAGAAAAAATTTCGAGATCGGGAATTGACAAAATACATATAATATGTATTTAAGGTTGAGCCAGATCCCCGGCAGCCATTTACCGATTTGAGATTTTCGGGCTAACCCTTTAATACGGCGATCTAAGTACAGGACAAAAGTTGCAGAGCCTGGAGAAACTGAGAGCGAAACA
>NZ_JBNGCO010000086.1:0-22188 GCF_049974805.1 Baaleninema sp. | reverse complement strand
TTTTTCGCGATCCCCTCCTCAACCCCTCGATCGACCTCTGGAGGCTTTTCGATCGAGCGCCAAATTTTTTCTGGATTCGCGCGATCGCGACAGGAGGTTTCGAGGCTAGCCCCTCAGAGGAGCGATCGCTCCTCTGAGGGCGCTTATATATATAGGGATCGATCGGAAAGACGCCAAAGCGACCCAAACGCCCCAGATCGATCGAGGGTCTGGAGGGTCAGAAGTCATCAAATCTTGGAAAAGCAACCGTTCGAGTGTCTTTCGAGACTGGCAAAAACCCGTAAAATAGTCTGGATTTACAATTTGGTCGTCCCCTATATGGCATTCTCCGGGCTGGAGAGGTTTCGTCTAACGGCATCGTTGCCCTTTCCAATGGAGAGCTGCCAGGACGGAATCGATCGTGGGGAAAGGTGGGTATCGCCCCACCCTGGAACACTTCTCGCTATAACAGGTACGTGACGCAGTTCGCCTTTGGAATCAACGTCACGCCCTCTCGCCCCACTGTTCACTGCTCACTGCTTACTGTTCACTGAAAAAGCTATGCCTCGTCGCGAAGACCTCAAGAAAATTCTGTTGTTAGGGAGCGGTCCGATCGTCATCGGACAAGCCTGCGAGTTTGACTATTCGGGAACGCAAGCCCTCAAGGCGCTACGGGAAGAGGGTTACGAGACCATCTTGGTCAACTCCAACCCGGCAACGATCATGACTGACCCGGAAATGGCCGATCGCACGTACATCGAGCCACTGACGCCGGATATTGTCGAACAGGTCATCGCCAAGGAACGACCGGACGCGATTCTGCCCACGATGGGCGGTCAAACGGCGCTGAACTTGGCGGTGGCGCTGTCGGAAAGTGGGGCGCTGGATAAGTACGGTGTGGAACTCATCGGGGCGAAGCTTCCGGCGATTCAAAAGGCGGAAGACCGCGACTTGTTCCGTCAGGCGATGGACAAAATCGGGTTGAAAAGCTGTCCGTCGGGTATCGCCAGTACGCTGGACGAGGCGAAGGCGGTGGCGGAAGAAATCGGGTCGTATCCGCTGATTATCCGTCCGGCGTTTACGCTGGGGGGTACTGGGGGCGGTATTTCCTACAACCAGGAGGAATTCGAGGAGATGGCTGCTGGAGGACTGGATGCGTCTCCGGTAAGTCAGATTTTGGTGGAGAAATCTCTCATCGGCTGGAAGGAGTACGAACTCGAGGTGATGCGGGATTTGGCGGATAACGTGGTGATTATCTGCTCGATCGAGAATATTGACCCGATGGGCATCCATACGGGGGATTCGATTACGGTAGCCCCGGCACAAACGCTGACGGATAAGGAATATCAGAGGTTGCGGGATGCTTCGATCGACATTATTCGGGAAATCGGTGTGGAAACGGGCGGCTCGAATATTCAGTTTGCGGTGAATCCTGTTGATGGCGATGTTATTGTCATCGAGATGAATCCTCGCGTCTCGCGAAGTTCGGCGTTGGCGAGTAAGGCGACGGGATTCCCGATCGCGAAGTTCGCGGCGAAGCTGGCGGTGGGATACACTCTTGACGAAATTTCTAACGATATTACGAAGAAAACGCCGGCCAGTTTCGAGCCGACGATCGATTACGTGGTAACGAAGATTCCTCGCTTCGCGTTTGAGAAGTTCCCCGGAACGCAGCCCTATTTAACGACGCAGATGAAGTCCGTTGGGGAAGCGATGGCCATCGGACGAACCTTCACTGAGTCGTTCCAGAAGGCGTTTCGATCGCTGGAAACGGGACACGCGGGATGGGGCTGCGATCGATCTGCGAAGATTCCGCCCCTGAGTACGCTTCAGGCGGGGTTACGGAAGCCGAACCCGGAACGGATGTTTACTCTGCACCAGGCGTTGACGGTGGGGATGTCTGTGGAGGAGATTTACGAACTGACAGGTATTGATGTTTGGTTCTTGGATAAGTTCGCGGAAATTTTGGAGACGGAGAAGTGGTTGAAGTTGACGCCGCTGCGGGAGATTTCTGCTGAACAGATGCGGCGGGTAAAGCAGATGGGCTTCAGCGATGTCCAGATTGCTTTTGCCACGAAGTCTACGGAAGATGAGGTGCGGACGTATCGGAAGGAACTGGGTGTAATTCCGGCGTACAAGATGGTGGACACTTGTGCGGCGGAATTTGCTTCGGAAACTCCCTACTATTATTCGACTTACGATGAGGAAAGCGAGGTGTTGCCTTCGGAGCGTCGGAAGGTGATGATTCTCGGCGGCGGTCCGAACCGTATCGGTCAGGGCATCGAGTTCGATTATTGCTGCTGTCACGCTTCGTTTGCGTTGCAGGATAAGGGTTTCGAGACGATTATGGTGAACTCGAACCCGGAGACGGTTTCGACGGACTACGATACGAGCGATCGATTGTATTTCGAGCCGCTAACGAAAGAAGATGTTCTCAATATTATTGAGGCAGAACAGCCAGAAGGGATTATTATCCAATTCGGCGGACAAACACCGTTGAAACTGGCGGTACCACTGGAAAAAGCAAATGCGCCGATTTGGGGAACTTCTCCGGATTCGATCGATGCCTCGGAAGACCGGGAACGCTTCGAGCAGATTTTGCGGGAACTGGAGATTTTACAACCTCCCAATGGTATCGCTCGCAGTTACGAGGAGTCGTTGAAGGTGGCAAAACGCATCGGATATCCGGTGGTGGTGCGTCCGTCTTACGTTTTGGGAGGTCGGGCGATGGAAGTCGTCTACTCCGACGAAGAGTTGGAACGGTACATGACCTTTGCCGTACAGGTGGAACCTGACCATCCGATTCTCATCGATAAATTCCTAGAAAACGCCGTAGAAGTGGACGTGGATGCTGTGGCGGACAAATCCGGAACGGTGGTTGTCGGCGGCATTATGGAACACATCGAACAGGCGGGGATTCACTCGGGAGACTCGGCCTGTTCGATTCCGACGCAAACGCTGTCTGAGGCGGCGTTGGCCACGATTCGGGATTGGACGGTGAAGTTAGCGCAACGGCTGAACGTGGTGGGCTTGATGAACGTGCAGTACGCGGTACAGGGAGACGTAGTGTATATCATCGAAGCGAACCCTCGGGCGTCGCGGACAGTTCCGTTCGTGTCGAAGTCGATTGGCGTACCGCTGGCGAAGGTGGCGTCTCGGGTGATGGCTGGGGAAATGCTGGCCGATTTGGGCGTGACGGCGGAAATCGTGCCGAGTCACGTTTCGGTTAAAGAGGCGGTGTTGCCGTTTAATAAGTTTCCGGGGACGGATACGCTGTTGGGACCGGAGATGCGATCGACGGGCGAGGTGATGGGCATCGACGACGGTTTCGGGAAGGCGTTCGCGAAGGCGGAACTGGCAGCCGGGGAACGGTTGCCGCTGTCGGGAACGGCGTTTGTTTCGGTGATCGATCGCGATAAGCCGTTGGTGGTTCCGGTGGTGAAGGAGTTACAGGCTCTCGGTTTCAAGGTGATGGCCACGGACGGCACGAAGCGGGCGTTGACGATGGCGGGAATTGAGGGAGTGGAATCGATTTTCAAGTTGTCGGAGGGACGCCCCCACGTGCTGGATGCGATTAAGAACAAGCAGATTCAGCTGATTGTGAACACGCCTTCAGGAGAGGACGCCCAGGCGGAAGGACGGTTGATTCGTCGGACGGCGCTGGGGTATAAGATTCCTGTGATTACGACGATCGCGGGGGCGAAGGCTGCGGTGGCGGCGATTCGATCGATGCAGGCAGATACCTATCAAATCAAAGCATTGCAGGATTATTTCGCATAGAGATTTGGGGGCCGGTCTGAGGCACTGCCCCAATTGCCCCGGTGTCACCACAACACCGGGGTTTTTTGTGGCTTTAATTGGATGGCAATTCTGTTTGAATTGCGGACGGAATCACAAGCTGTAAGCTTCGGCTATACAGGGTTTACCCGTTTTGAATTTCACGAATTTTTAGGATTCCTAGAGAGGATCGATCGGTTTTTGGTGTTTTGATAAGACTAAGCCATTTCAATTTTAAGACACCAAAATGAAATGGCTATGAACTTAAAATGTACTGTTCTTAAAAAAGACAAAATTCCAAATATTTTTTAATTTATTCAACGCTTTGTGACGCGATATCACAACTATAGAAAATTCGCGCTACTGTTAAAAATAGTAGTTTCGATTTAATCGAAGCAGGAGGAAATTCAACCATGTCTAAATTCATTGCATCAGGAATTGCGCTCGTTGCGATCGCCGCAACAACAAGCCTAACTGTCCTCCCGGTTCGCAGCCATCCGACGACCGACGAAACGACACTCCAAGAACATATTGACAGCCACCATCACGGACGCGGCCCTCATCGCGGCGGACGGGGTGGCGATTGCCCGAGATGGTAGAACTCTCCTCAAGCCTGCATTTCTACGATTCCCATCATTCCCAAATCTTCATGGTCGAGAATGTGGCAGTGGTAGACGGTTTTTCCGGCAAAGTCGCGGAAATGAACGCGAATTCGGATCGTTTCTCCGGCGGGAACTGCAATTACGTCTTTCCAGGCTGAAAGCGTTTCGGAAACGCCGTTTCTACTGACGACTTGAAAGGGGTTGGTGTGGAGATGAAAGGGGTGGTCGAACGTTCCGGTGGTGGTGATTTCCCAGTCCTCTATATCGTCTAACTGGAGGGAGGTATCGATGCGATCGCCGTCGAAGGCTTTGCCATTAATTAAAAACACCATTCCCATACCAGGCTGCATTCCGTGGCTGAGGGTAAACCGCCGTACTCGGGTCGGTTCGGGGAGAGGCGTGACGGGAATTAAGCTCGTCGGTAGGGATTGAGTTGGGGTTGACCCCGCGTAGGTAATGGTGGCGAGGGTTTGGGGTTGGTTGAAATCGCGATCGCGTTCGCCATGGTGCATTCCACCGTGACGACCGCCCATCATCCCGCCGCCGCGACCGCCCATCATCCCCATACCCCCTCGGTTGTAGGGCAAATTCAACAGACGGAACGACGCAGCAGGCTTGTCACCCTGAATCAAAATATCGGCTCGTTCTCCTGGGGTTAGCAGCAATTCCTGTAATTCGACGGGTTCGGAGATGGCACCGCCGTCGGTAGCAACGAGGTAAAACGGACGGTCTTCCAAGGCCAAGCGATAAAAACGGGCGTTAGAGGCATTTAACAGTCGCAAGCGCAGCAACCCCCCTTCAGGAAAGGTTAAGGTGGGGTTTAACTGGCCGTTGACGGTGACGTACTGCCCCTCGCGTCCCCGCATTCGTTCCATATGTCCCCAGGCGTTCCCCGTGGGATCGGTGTCGAAATCTTTCAAAAGCGCAAAGGTTTCGGTGGCGTTGCGGATTTCGGGAATTTCATCAAATTCTCCTCGAACGATAAAGAATCCCCCCAGTCCGGCGAACACCTGACGGGCGACAAATCCGTGATAGTGGGGATGGTAGTAAAACGTTCCTGCGGGATGGTCTTGAGGAATGTCGAATTCGTAGAGAAAGGTTTCTCCGGGTGAAACCTTCAAAAAAACATTGTCGGCGTTTCCCGTGGGGGGAACATGCAGGCCGTGGTAGTGCAGGTTGGTCGGTTCGTCGAGGCGGTTGGTGAAGCGAAGGCGAACGCGATCGCCCGGTTTGGCTTCGATGCGAGGTGGGGGAAACTCTCCGTTGTAGGTATAGATGGGGATCGATCGCCCGTCGAGATTTAGGGTTCCCGGTGTCGCCTCGAGTTCCACTTCAACCGCCTCTTCAACCGCCTCGGAAGTGGCTTGTTTGTTGGCGGTCGGTTGTGCTGTCGCCTCAAGAGCGTTCTCGGAGGTTTGACGTTGCCAACAGGCGTTGAGAACCGTCGCCCCCAGGCTACTGGTACTGAGGAGGAGAAATTGGCGGCGGTTGAAGTGAAATCGAGACATAGGAACTGAGTTTTTGGCAGCGGTTAGCGAACGGTGAAGTTGCGAGACCCGGTGTAACCGGACAGTTCGGCGAGTTCGTTGAGGGTTCGGGTTCCGGGGTATAACTGACCGTTAATTTCCCAGGTGGGATAACTTTGAATTCCGGCGGCTTGGCAGACTTCCGGTTGGGGGTTCGTACCGTTGGCGTCGCATTCGATGTAGGGCATTTCATCGGCGGCTTGTTTGCCGAAAAACTGTTTTTGTTCGAGGCAGTGACTGCACCAAAACGCCCCGTACATCTTGGCGCCCGTTTCGTCGAGGTGTTGGGCGAGGGCGATGTTGTCTTCGGCGGAGGTGGTGGTGACGGTGTAGCCGCTTTCGGTTTCGGCTTTGGGGCTGTGAATGGGGGCGTAGATCGCAAGGGAACCCACAAGGGTGATAAAGGCGACGATAATGCCGATGAAGAGGAGTTGTCCGAGGTCGTCCCAATCTCTGCCGATGAGGGTAAGAGCAAACAGAGCGATCGCACAAACTGCCGAACCGATGCAGTACAGACACAAGGACTGGATTTCAGTTGTCATGATATACATCAGGTAGCCGCTGAATACGGCCATTGATGTACTGCCGATGAGGAGAAACAGCCAGGTCCAATTTTCAAGGGTGTTTCGTAGGGTTTTTTTCGTTTCGGGGTTGGCCAGCCACGGGAGGACGGCGAAGGTTCCCATCGCCAGGTACGCCAAGAAGCCGAAAAGCGCCAGGGGCAAGCCGAACACGGTGGCGTAGGGACTTTCAAGAACTTTGTCACAGCCTTCGGTGGGACAGGCGGCGGTTCCACCCGTCAGTTTGGTGAGGGTGAGATAGGCGGTGATGACGGCACCGAAGGCTGCGATCGCTGCGATGATGAAGCGCGATCGACGTTGAATCCAAGGCTGAGAGCGTTTACGCATGGATTGATAGTCGTTGTTTTTTACGATCGATGTTTTTACGATGTACGATTTTAGGGGAGAATTTCGGATTTTGGGGCTTTTAAGGAAACTAGATACCGCCTGTTTTTGTCAAAAAATCAATCTAAATTATTGGATTTTAACGAGTTTAAAATAATCTCATGCCTCCTTGTTTAGATGTTTTTGGTGTTAGCTAAAACTAGCGATCTCGAGCAGAACGAACTTCAATTTCGCCGCGAACCATATTCATTCCACAGTGGAAAGAATAGATTCCGGGTTCTTTTGGGGTAAATTCTACGGGTGTTGTATCGTTGATTTTTAAGTCTATTGAACGCTTAAAATCTGGCAAAATAACCTGTTCGACACAAGAACTCGGGTCTTTTCGATAAAAGTTGAGACGGACGGTTTTTCCGGCTTCGACGACGATGCGATCGGGGTTATAACCACCATCGACGGTAATCTCGATTTCTTGGATTTCGGCATTTTCGGTAGCTTGTTGGGCTTGGGTTTTGCTGCCGAGAAACCACCACAGCTCTAAGCCAATTAAGGCGATGCCGCCTGCGGTGACGCCGAGTTTGACGGGAAGGGGTTGCTCGATGGTGTTGAATTTGCCCTCGTCGGTTTCGGCGGTTTGGGGTGCGGCGAGGGCGGTGGTGGTGGAGAGGATAAGGGTGGTGAGTAGGGTGAGAAGAAAGGTCATGGGATGATGGGGTAATGGGATGATGGGGCGAGCTATAAGTCGGCACGGCGCAGTCGTAAGGCGTTGGTGACGACGGAAACGGAACTGAACGCCATGGCAGCTCCGGCAATGGCGGGGTTGAGCAACCAACCGAGGAAGGGATAGAGAACCCCCGCTGCGATGGGGATGCCGAGGCTGTTGTAGATGTAGGCGAAAAAGAGGTTTTGGCGGATGTTTCGCATCGTTGCCCGACTGAGTTGGATGGCGGTGACGATGCCTTCTAAATCCCCGGAAATGAGGGTGATGTCGCTGGCAGACATGGCGACGTCGGTTCCGGTGCCGATGGCAATGCCGACGTCGGCTTGGGCTAGGGCGGGGGCGTCGTTGATGCCGTCTCCGACCATGGCGACGGTTTTGCCTTCGGATTGCAGTTCGGCGACGCGATCGGATTTTTGGTCGGGGCGCACTTCGGCGAAGATGCGATCGATCCCCACTTGGGCGGCGATCGCTTCGGCGGTTTGGCGGTTGTCTCCGGTGAGCATTGCTACTTCTAACCCCATGCGGTGCAGGGTTTTCACGACATCCGCCGAGGAGGGTTTCAGGGTGTCGGCAATGCCCAACAATCCTTCAAGTTTGCCGTCTACGGCAATCCAAGCGGTGGTTTTGGCTTGGGATTCCCAGGTTTCCTGTTTGTCTTGCAAGGCGGAAACGTCGATGTTTAATTCGGACATCCATCGCGTGGTGCCGATTTGAATCCGTTTTCCGTCTACGATGGCTTCGACGCCCATGCCTTCTTTGGCTTCAAATTCTTCGGCGTCGAGTAAGGGGGTTTGGACTTCTTGGGATTTGGCGTAATCGACGATGGCTTCGGCGAGGGGATGTTCGGAATACCGTTCGACGGAAGCCGCCAGATGCAGCAGTTCGAGTTCGTTGTCGATGCCGGATACGGTGACGTAATCGGTGACGCTGGGTTTGCCTTCGGTGAGGGTTCCGGTTTTGTCGAGGACGATGGCGTTGATTTTATGGGCGATTTCTAGGCTGTCCGCTCCTTTGATTAATACGCCTCGTTCGGCGCCGAGACCGGTTCCAACCATAATTGAGGTGGGGGTGGCTAAGCCCAAGGCACAGGGACAGGCGATAATTAGAACGCTCACCATGGTTACGGTGGACAGGGTGAGGTTTCCGGTGATGTTAAACCAGGCGACGAAGGTCACGATCGCGATGGCGATGACGACGGGAACGAACCATCCGGTGACGCGATCGGCGATTTTTTGAATGGGGGCTTTGCTCCCTTGGGCTTCGCGGACGAGTTGGACGATTTGCGAGAGTACGGTGTCTTTGCCGACGCGGGCCGCCCGAAATTGGAAACTTCCGCTTTTGTTGATGGTGGAACCGATAACTTCGTCGCCTTTTTGTTTTTGGACGGGAATCGGTTCGCCTGTCACCATGGATTCGTCGATGGTGGAGGAACCTTCGAGGATTTCGCCGTCTACGGGGATTTTTTCGCCGGGACGCACGAGGATTCGATGGCCTACTTGTACGTCTTCGATGGGAACGTCGCTTTCTTCGCCGTCTCGGATGACGCGGGCGGTTTTGGCTTGTAACCCCATTAATTTACGGATGGCTTCGGAGGTTTTCCCCCGCGCCCGGTTTTCTAGCAATCTGCCTAGCAAGATTAGGGTGATGAGTACGGCGGCGGGTTCGTAGTAGACATCGGGGGAAATGCCCTGTTGTCGGAAAAATTCGGGGAAAAAGGTCGTCCACAGGGAATAGAGATAGGCGGCTCCGGTTCCCAAGGCGACGAGGGTATTCATGTCGGCGGCGTGACGTTTGAAGGCTTTCCAGGCGCCGATGAAAAAGCTTCTGCCACACCAAATCATGACGGGCAGACTCAACATCAGTTGTAAGAGAGGATGGTGCAGCCACGCGGGAATCCAGGGAATGTTGAGTCCCGTCATCATGGGTAGGGAGCCGACGACGAGGATAATGCTGACGATACTGCCGAATATGACTTTGTTTTGCAGATCGCGCTGTTCGGCTTCTCGGGCGTCCCGTTCGGCGTCGCCTTTGTCGCTGTCGTCGATGGGTTTGGCGCTATATCCGGCGTCTGAGACGGCTTTTTGAATGGTGTCTATGTCGGTGGTGTCGTCTTGGTAGCGAACGGTGGCTTGGTGGGTGGCAAAGTTGACGTTGCAGTGTTTGACGCCGGGAACGTTGGCGATCGATTTTTCGATGGCGTTGGCGCAGGCGGCGCAACTCATGCCTTGTAAACTCAGGTTGACGGTTTGAACCATAGTTTATCCTGTAATTTTTCCTAAATTTTTATTGACTTATAATATTTTTTGTGATATAAGGCATGTTCGCAGTAGGTTAAGAAATTGTGCGGCTGATACTGGGTTGGCATGGTTGATACAGGGTACTCATCAATAATGTCAAACCCAAAACCTCTATAGAGACCAGTGTGTCAGTCAGTTTAGATTCGAGTATCTGGCTGGAGAGAGGTTTTAGGGCGATCGCGGGAGTCGATGGCGGCGATCGGTCGCGGACATTCGCGATCGCGCATCGTGTTAAATAGATATATTTCGATCGATTGTGTGCGATCGATCTCGATCGCGCTTAGTATGGCGTAAAAAAATGAAACGATCGTGAATTGGCAAATTCGCGATTCCATCCAACCCAGGTTTCTGGACAGATTTTTCGTGAAAGCATTGAAGATCCAGAGCGCATCGGAGTCCAACGAGCGGGAATTTACAGTTATCCGGCTTGAAGACCCCTGAGGTTGAAAAGTGAATATGGCTTGTTTAATTCGTCAGTGTTTCATGTGGAACTTCCCAATATCGACAAAGTGAACCGAATCGGCCAGTTTTTCAAAAACCGACAGTTCTCCTTACGTCAGCAAGTCGGTCGCCTTCTGAAACGACCGGGTTGCACTGCTTCGAGGATCAACCGTCGCCAACGCTATTTCCCCGTTCGCTTGAGTTTTGTCCTCGGCTTCGGCTGTTCGGCGATCGCGGCGATGTTGGTGTGGATGTCAGAACGAGAACGTGCGGCCTATATCTTCCAAAAGCAGGTTCACGAGTTAACAGCGGCGTTAGAAGACGAACTCGACCACTATATGGAAATTCCCCAAACCCTGGGTATTTTCTACGAAACGATCGATCTCGTCACGGTCGAGAAATTCTCTGAGGTGTCGACCTCGTTTTTGCAGCGGTATCCGGCTATCGATAGCTTGGCCTGGATCGATCGCGTAGAAAGTAAAGAAAGAGATCTATACGAACGCGCGATCGCGCAACCGGGACTCTCGAACAACGATCGACTTCCTCGAAACCCTTCCCTGGCCGAGGATATCGCCCCCTTATCCTTTTGGAAACTCAACGATCGCGGCCGTCCGATCTCGGTTCCTGTGCGTTCGGAGTATTTTCCGATCGCGCATATCGAACCGTTTGCTCAATATCGCTTTCAGCTGGGATACGATGAACTGTCCGATCGCGCGTTCGAGGTTTCCCCCTGGGAACAGCAAACGGTAATGGCGATCGATTTCGAGATCGACGATCTCAGCAGTTTTCGAGTCCTCCGAGGCATTTACGACGATCGATCTCAGTTGTTAGGACTGCTCTCGGTGCAGTATTCCATCGATCGCTTAGTCCGACAAACTCTCAAAACCGTCAACGTTAGCGGCCTCAATTTCAAACTTTTCGATTTGACGGCCAAAAACAGCCAGCGGCAGCTTTTGGTGGCTTACGATGCCGAAACCCGAGAGGTGACGGTTTCTTCGGAAAATTCACAAATTTTCGAGGCCACTTGTTCGGTTTATCCTGACTGCACCCGCGTGCTGGAGGTGGCAGGCGACACTTCTTATCAAGGATACGTTCGACAATGGTTGTTGGTGGTTCGTCCCCAACTTGGATATCGACAGCGCAATATCAAAGTTGAAGCCACGTTTGGGGTGGGATTGCTGTTTACGAGTTTGGTGACGGCGTATTTGTGGATGTCGGTTCGGCGAACCATACAACTGGAGGAGGCGAAACAGGCGTTGGAGCGATCGCAGGCGAAAATTTACGAACAAGCCCAGTGGGAAAGGCTGATCGATCGCGTCGCCTCCCAGATTCGGAACTCGTTGGATATCGATACCATCCTCAACACGGTGGTTCGAGAACTGCGAAAATTGTTGCAGGTCGATCGCTGTAGTTTTTGTTGGTATCGCGAGGATAAGGGTTCTCCCCGTTGGGAAGTGGCGGCGGAATCTCGCCATGCGATCGTTGAGAGCGATCTTGGAAAAGCTTATTCGGTTTGTGAGGTGGGGCTAACGCCAGAAAGCGCCCGTCGGTTGAAACTTTGTCGGACGGACGACCTTCGGACGACCTCTGATGAGGTGTATCGAAGCTTTTTGCGATCGATGGGGGTGACGTCTTGTTTGACGCTTCCGATTCAAACGCAGCAGGGGGCGTTGGGATTGGTGGTCTTGGTCGATCGTGAGTCTCGTAACTGGTTGGATTTGGAAATTGAGTCGATCGAAACGGTCGGGACTCAGTTAGCGATCGCGTTGAATCAAGCGGAACTCTACCAGCAAACTCGGGCGAAAGCGACGGAACTGGCGCGACTGGTGGAGAAGTTGCAAAGTACTCAGTCTCAATTGGTGCAAACGGAGAAAATGTCCAGTTTGGGCCAGTTGGTGGCGGGGATCGCCCACGAAATCAACAATCCGGTCAATTTCATTTCGGGGAATCTCTCCCATGTGGCAGGATATGCGGAGAGTTTGTTTGAGTTGTTGAAGCATTACCAAGCAGTTTATCCTGAACCGCCTGAGTCGATACGGGAACATGCTGAAGACATCGAGTTGGCGTTTTTGATGGAGGATTTTCCGAAAATTCTCGCGTCGATGCGGGTGGGTACCTCGCGAATTCAGGAAATCGTTCGATCGATGCGAACTTTTTCCCGAGTGGACGAATCGGATATGAAGGCCGTCGATCTTCACGCGGGAATTGAGAGTACGTTGACGATCCTTCAGAGTCGCTTGAAAGCAACGGCGGAACGACCTGCGATCGCCATCGAGAAAGAGTACGGTAATTTACCCGATCTCGTGACTTGTTACGCTGGATTGCTGAATCAGGTGTTTATGAACGTTCTTAGCAATGGTATCGATGCCCTCGAAACTGAGTACAATGGCGAAGAACCGACGATTTGGATTTCTACGGAATTGCAGGGGGTCGATCGGGTGGTCGTCCGCATTCGCGATAACGGCCCGGGAATTCCGCCAGAAACGCGAGAACGACTGTTCGACCCGTTTTTTACGACCAAGCCTATCGGACGCGGAACGGGTTTAGGACTTTCGATTAGTTATGAAATTGTGGTGGAAAAACACAGCGGCGAACTTCGCTGTGATTCTGAGATGGGTCGAGGAACGACGTTTTTTATTGCAATTCCCTTACGATAGGTTCTGGTTTTATTTTAAAATTTGATTTTGCATCGATAAAAATAAATCTAAAAACAAACAAAAACAAAAATATTGAAGGGTGTAAAAATGATTTTGCCGTTGCGAGCGATCGCCTGCCAAATTCTTTTTATTTTTCTTACAATTGCCATTGAATCGACGGTAATTCACCGACAACTCAAAATTACCAAACGGACGAGTACTTATTATGCGGTTTCAATTAATTTAATTTGCGTGGTAATTGGCTGGGTTATCTTTTTTTATATATTTCAAAATTTAAATCCTGCAAATCTATTTAAAGTTCAAACAATTTCATTTATTTTTACAGGTCGCTTAATTGTGGATTTCGGGCGCGATGGCATCGAACCTATCTTAGTTTTAAGTTTAGTCTCTGTTTTTTTTGTGAGTTTATTTGTAAAATGTCAAAGCTTGTATATCTTGCAACGGTTTAAGTTGTTACCCGTCGAAAACTTAAGTTTGTACGAAGATGTCGAACATACTCGTTCGGAACGATTAATCCGATATCGTGTCAAGGCAGACCAAAATCACGCAATTACCATCGGTCATGCTATCAGTCACGCCATTATTTTGTTAATACTTGTATTTATGGTTTTTCTGTTTTAAACAACAAACAATAAAGTACGAACGTATGGAAAACTGGAAATGGTTGCGATCGCAGCTACAACCACCGAAATTCGCCTCTTGGCAAACCCTAATTTTAGCCAGTTGGATAGTTTGGTTAATTTCCCTGGCCATCGTTCTCGCCGAACCCAGTTTTCAGTTTGCTGATTCTCCCGTCACCCGATTGGGATGGGTGTTGTTTCTTATCGGCTTAGCCTGGTGGCAAAGTAGCCATCCTTGGAAAATTTTAGGCATTTCTTTAAGTCCGGGAATCGTCGCCGCTGTAGCCTGTACGGTGTTTTTTCGCGACGAATCGGGACGAGTTCCCCGGTTTGCGTTTGTGGTGTTTCCCCTCATTACCAGTGCGATCGCCATTTTGCCAGCGTTCGCGGGAAAAAAGCGAGAGGTGAAAATTCCCCCCATTGAAAAACGGCCGGCGTTGTTACTGCGAGGATTAATTGCAGCCGTTCTCAGTTGTTGGATTTACTTCGCCTTTCTGCTACAAGATTGGATAGCCGACTATCCCGGTCTCTGGGCGGCGGATTTAACCGACAGTAACTTTACTGTTCGCGTCGCGACCCCCACGCAGTTGAGAGGTTACGCCATTTCCCATGTCGTGGAACGGTTTCTCGAAAACAATTTCAAAAATCGATCCTGGTCGGAAATTGAAAAAATGCTCCTCAACCTCCGACGAGATCCCGATTTAGTGCGGCGAACCCTAGAATCGGAAGTTCGACAAATTCAAGGAAATCGCCCTTGGAATATCGCTGTCAGGGTGGGAGGAAACGGAGAGAACGAGTATCGGTTGGTGGTCGAGTTGTACTGGGAGCGAGCCTGGTTGGACGAAAACGGACGTACACTAACTTTAGTGTGTCAGATTGAGAAGCGTCAGGATGCTCCCGAAGGGTCGATCGAATGCAATACTGACACAGAGGCGATCTTCGCGCCAGATTTGACTGTTTTTGAGGAAAGTCCACAGAAACCATGATTCCAGAGACTCCAGAAACTCCAGACATTCAACCCCGTTCCTCTTCTGTCGTGAATTTCAATCGCATCGCCACCATCGCCACCAACGTTTTTCGGGAAGTGGTGCGCGATCGCATTCTCTATGTTGTTGGATTCTACGTTTTGGTTCTCCTGCTGGGGTTGCGCCTGCTTCCGGATTTGTCAGCGGGGGCGTATCCCAAAGTCGTCCTCGATTTGGGACTGGGAACGATGGAACTGTTGGGAGTATTTATCACGGCGTTTGTGGGAACGGCCTTGATTAATAAGGAAATCGACAAACGCACGATGTTAGTGTTGGTTTCTAAGCCGATTTCTCGCGGTGAGTTGATTGTCGCCAAGTTTTTTGGGCTTTGGGGGGTCTTGTTGGTGGCGATCGCGTCGATGGCTGTTCTTACGTTAATTTTGTCCGCGTTTACCCCCATTGATATTCCGTTGGGGAGTTTTGCGATCGCCGTGGCTTTTCTGGGGTTAAAACTGGCGGTTTTAATTGCTGTTGCCATTTTGTTCGGCGTTTTTACGAGTTCTTTGCTGGCGTCGTTTTTAACGCTGGCGACTTATTTGGTGGGAAGTTTTAGTCGGGATTTATTACAATTGGCTGCAACTACGAATAATGAATCTTTTAAACCCATTTCGACGTTTTTATATATCGTTCTGCCCGATTTGTTGCGCTTGGATGTGAAGAACGAAGCGATTTATGGAATGACGGCAATTCCCGATGCTGGGACGCTCTGGCTAAACGTTCTCTACGGCGTAACTTATATTGTGGTGTTATTGGCACTGGCGATCGCCATTTTTCGACAGCGACAGTTTTAAGGTTTCAAACAAGTAGGGTGGGCATTGCCCACCCGATCGATAATCGCTATAATATTAGGTTTAATCTTGCGATTTTCAAGATTGTTTACAACGCGATCGCCTCTCTGACAAACGCTTCAAACCGCGAGTACGGATATTTCGACTATAACGTTCGGGATAGGAGGCGATCGCCTCATTTATACTAAACTTAAAAACTATCTCTTCCCGATCGGGAGATTGGAGAACCGATGTTTTATTTTCATTGGTCGTATCTCGTTTTGATTCCCGGTATTCTTTTAATGGTTTGGGCGCAAGCCCAAATCCGAAACACCTATCAACGCTACGCTGAAATTCCCTCGAGTTTGGGAATGACCGGAGAAGAGGTCGCCCGCGCAATTCTCGCCAAAAAAGGTATTTACGATGTGCGAGTCGAACCCGTTGGCGGCGAACTCACCGACCACTACGACCCCAGTGCGAAATCAGTACGCCTGTCTTCGGGGATTTTCGGGTCGTCGTCCCTGGCGGCGGCTGCGGTTGCAGCCCACGAATGCGGCCACGTCATTCAGGACAAACAGGGCTATCAATTCATGAATGTTCGGGCTGCGTTGGTTCCGGTTGCCAATATTGGGGCAAATTTCGGGCCGTTACTGGTCGTTGCGGGAATTTTTTTCAATTTTGCTGGTTTAATTAACGTGGGGATTGCTTTGTTCGCAGCAGTCATTGCGTTTCACGTGATTACGCTTCCCGTGGAATTCGACGCCTCGAGTCGCGCGTTGAAAATCGTAGACGAACTGGGTATCCTTCAAGGAGACGAAAACCGAGGCGCTCGGGCGGTCTTGCAAGCCGCCGCTTGGACTTATGTGGCGACGGCACTCTATGCAGTTTTGCAATTGGTGCAATTGTTGCTGATGCGTCGCGATTAAATCGACAAGAATCGATGTAGTGCTGTATATCTCGATTTCGAGGGTCTGGGGTAGGTTTGTGGACTTACCCCAAACTTTTTTGAAATGCCTTTTCGTTTTGGTATTCTCGATCGTCTTGGGGTAATTTACCTTTAAATGGCTTTTGTTGACGGGAAAATCTGAAACTGAGAAATTCCCGTTGCTTCTGCCTAAAGATTACCCTAAAATTACAAGTAGATTACAACGCCACTCCAGATTATCCAGCTTTGATTCGAGAAGAAACCCTAAACCTCCTAGAATGGCCTCGGTTGTGCCAGAATCTATCCACCTTTGCGGCGACGAAGTTGGGCGCGATCGCGGCGCGATCGATCCGCATTCCCGAGGCGCGATCGAACAGTTTGCAATTGTTAGCGCAAACTGAGGAAGCCTATACGTTGGAAACGACGGTGGAGGGAGGACTGTCGTTTGGTGGAATTCGCGATATTGGAAGTTCCCTCGATCGCGCGGAAATCGGCGGAATTCTCGAGGGAAACGCCCTGTTAGATATCGCCACAACCCTGTCGGGGGCGCGACAGCTTCGCCGTTCGATCGAAAAAGCCGGACAAAACACCGTTGACAACGCGGATTTGGAGTTTCCCGTTTTAGAGAGTTTGGTGTCCGAGTTGCGGACTTATCCGGAACTCGAACAGGAAATCCATCGCTGTATCGACGATCGCGGGAAAGTGGCCGATCGCGCCAGTGCGGAGTTAGAGTCGATTCGCCGCCAACTCAAACAAACCCGCGATCGCATCTATCAAACCCTCAACCGCATTATGCAACGTCAGGGGGGCGCGTTGCAGGAACAGTTGATTACCACGAGAAGCGATCGCTTCGTGCTTCCGGTGAAAGCCCCGCAAAAAGACAAAATCCCCGGAATCGTTCACGACGCCTCCACTACGGGGGCGACGCTGTATATCGAACCGAAGGCGATCGTCAACGACAACAACCAACTGCGAACTCTGCAACGGCGAGAACAGGCGGCGGAAGAGGCGGTGTTGCGGGCGTTGACGGAACGAGTCGCCGAGGTGAAACCGGATTTGGAACGGTTGTTGGCGATCGTGACGACGTTGGATTTAGCCGCTGCGCGGGCGCGATATGGCTTGTGGTTGGAAGCCAACCCACCGCGATTCGTAGAGACGGGGGAAAATACGACGCTGCGACAGTTGCGCCATCCGTTATTAGTATGGCAGCAGAAACACGAAGACGGTCGCGACGTGGTTCCCATCGACGTTACCATGTCGCCTCAGATTCGCGTGGTGACGATTACCGGTCCCAATACGGGGGGAAAAACGGTGACGTTGAAAACCCTCGGTTTGGCTATGTTGATGGCGAAGGTGGGGATGTTCGTTCCGGCGCGGGAACCGGTGGAGTTACCCTGGTTTTCGCAGGTGTTGGCGGATATCGGCGACGAACAGTCGATCGAACAGAATTTATCTACGTTTTCCGGTCACGTGCGCCGCATCACCCGTATTTTGGAGGCGGTGACGGAGGACGAAAACGCCTTAGTGTTGTTAGATGAAGTGGGGGCGGGTACGGACCCCAGTGAGGGGAGTGCGCTGGCGATGTCGCTGTTACAGTATTTGTGCGATCGCGCTGGGTTGACGGTGGCGACGACGCACTTCGGCGAGTTGAAGGCGTTGAAGTACCAAGACGATCGCTTTGAGAACGCTTCGGTGGAGTTTGACGATGGGAGTTTGTCGCCGACGTATCGGTTGTTGTGGGGAATTCCGGGGCGATCGAACGCTCTTTCGATCGCGAAACGGTTGGGGTTAGCCTCGGCGGTGGTGGACGCGGCGCAGGAGTACGTGACTTCGGGAATCAGCATCGATGTCAACGAAACCATCGCCCAGTTGGAAGCGCAACGGCGGCGTCAGGAGACGAAAGCCGACGAAGCCAGTCAAATTGTGGCGCAAGCGGAACGGTTGAATCAGGAGATTGCGGAGAAAGCCGAACTGTTGCGCCAGCGAGAGGAACGGCTGAAACTGGAACAGGAACGGGCGATTCGGGAGGCGATCGAGGGGGCGAAATCGGAAATCGCCAAGGTGATTCGGCGGTTACAGCAGGGAACCCCCACAGCGCAAGACGCGCAGAAGGCGACAGCGGCGATCGACGCCATTGCGGAACGGAATTTACCTTCTCGTCGAGAACCCCCGAAACCGAAACCGGGATTTCGTCCGAAAGAGGGCGATCGCGTCCGCATTCCCCGTTTGGGACAAACCGCAGAAGTCCTCAGCGAACCGGATAAAGACGGGGAGTTGGTGGTGCGGTTTGGTTTGATGAAGATGACGGTTCCTTTAGCGGATGTGGAATCGCTGTCTGGAGAGAAACCAGATTTACCGCAACCGAAAGCGAAACCGGCGCCGACGGCGACGAAGAAAACTGCGCCTGTGGTGAGAACCTCTAAGAATACGTTGGATTTGCGAGGAAATCGCATTCACGAAGCGGAACAGACGTTAGAGAATGCGATCGCTGAAGCGGTTCCGGTGGGGGGTGCGCTGTGGATTATTCACGGAAAGGGAACGGGGAAATTGCGCGAGGGGGTGCATGAGTTTTTGAAGCGATCGCCCCATATTGACCGATTTGAGTTAGCGCAGCAAAAGGATGGCGGCGCGGGGGTGACTGTGGCCTATTTGAAGTGAGTTCGATCGGTTTTAGCGTTAAAGAATCGTCAAATAGGTATCGACGGACGTTTCCGGTAAAAGCTTGAGCCGTTGATTTTGTAAATCTAATTCAATCCCCAAGGCTTCTCGGGGAATTACTCCTAAAAGGGGGGTTCGTCCACTGGGAAGTTCTAAGCATTCAAACGTCCCTTCTCGCCCGAGGAGAATAATACTTGCATCGCGAAAAATACGGGCTTTACTGAGTCCGTTTGCCGTGGTGACATGGACGTTGTTTAATTGTCGGGCGGCTTGCAGACTACGACTCGCTTTTTTCAGCAATTTTTGCTGTTCGGGAGTCATAGGGTAATTCCTTCGCGTCGGACGTTACGAAAAAAGCTATTATTATATTCTTTTAATTCGCGACTACTTGCTAAATTACAACTAATTAATACATTGTGTTTTAGACAGTGATATGCTATAATATTACTTATTTTTTGATTTTCTTCTGAATATTTAAAATCTTTTTTTAAAACAATTAAAATATCGATATCTGAGTCAGGTTCAGCGTCCCCTCTGGCTTGCGAACCATAGAGAATGATTTTGTCTAGTTGCTGTCCGCAGAGTTGTTTGAGCGCTTGAGAGGTTTGGTTTAAGATGGTGTCGAGCGTTTCTGGGAGCATGGTTGAGGGAGGCGCGATCGGGTGAATTTAGTTTGATTATAAAACGGCGTTGCAATGATAGATTTCGCTGAAAGCAGTTAGATTGCTCTGACAAACCCAGTTGATTGGGAAATTTAACGGTAGGATATCAATTTCAGTGGGTCGATCGCCTGTATTAGAATCGTCGCGCGTTTGTCTTTATACGGGAATGCTTGGTGGGTTGCGTTAGGATCGATCGCTAGTCGAGGCCGCGATAGAGTCTCTCAATGGGAAATTCGAGATTGAGGCTAGTGAGCGTGACGCGATCGCCGGTTTGGTAAACGGTAGTTTCCCAGGTGTTGTTGGGGGTGCGGCGACGGCATTCGACGCACTGAGTATCTTGGGAGATGAGGAGGTATTCTTCGAGGCTATCGAGTTTTTGGTAATCGCTAAATTTTAAGTCGCGATCGAAGGCTTCAGTACTGGTTGAAAGGACTTCAGCGATAAGTTTGGGGTAGCGTTTGATGAAGCGGTCTTGACGGTCTCGTTCATCGCAGGTTACGAAAGCATCGGGGTAGTAATAAAAGTCCTCTTTGTAGTTGACTTTGACATCACTACCGTAAAAGCGACAGGAGGAATCGCCCAAACCATCGTCAATTTCTCGGAGTAGGTTGAAGGCAATTCGCGCATGAGCGTCGCTACCGCCAGTCATGGCGTAGACGAGTCCCTGGCGGTATTCGTGGCGGATGGGGTTTTGGCGATCGAGTGCGAGGTACTCGGTCGGGCTAACGTGGTGGGGGATGGCGACCATTGGTTAGAGTCTGTTACCTGTTGCTATCCCTAGTTTACGGCGAGTACCTGGGCGATCGCGACTCAAGTCATTGCCATATATCGGCGATCGCGAGTCGGGAGTTGTGGGTGAGTGGGGTTTGGGCGATCGCTTGCGTTAGAATCGTAACCTGTTCGTCTTGGCACGGAGTAGTATGATTGCAACGAGTTCGTCGATCGATCTTCAAGCATTTCTTCAGAGACCTGAAATTGACGATTCGCCAGCTTGGGAGTTACTCGACGGACACCCCAACCAGAAACCCATGCCAACGGCTTATCATAGTATTCTTCAGAAGCGTTTAGTGGCGATCGTCGATGCTTGTGAGTCTCCCTACGAAGCGTTTCCTGAGTTACGTTGTCTGTTCGATTCGTATGCGATCGTTCCCGATGTTACAGTAGTGCGGCGCGACGCGATGCCAACGGGAAACTTACCGTTTTCCGGTGCGCCTGCTTGGATAATTGAAATTTTGTCTCCGAATCAGAGTACGACGCGGTTGATTGCGAAGATTCAAACTTGTTTGCAGGCTGGAGGTCAACTGGGGTGGTTAGTTGACCCGGAAGAAGAGGTGGTGATGGTGATGCGATCGGGCGATCGGTTTGGCTTGTTTCAAAGTGGAGAAAATTTGCCTGTTTTGGAGGGTTTGGCGCTGGAACTTACGCCAGAGCAAATATTTGCTTGGTTGCGTTAGGTTTGGTTCAGTAATTTGGGGGATTTGGGGGAAGAAACAAAGGTCGATCGCTCTTGCAGCTTGGGCTTCAGCGATCGCCGTTTTAAACTAGATGAGAATGCTTTGAGTCGCGATTGTGAGTCGGGAGTTTTTGGTGAGTGGGGTTTGGGCGATCGCCGCGTTTGTTGGGGCGAATCGTCCAGTAGGGGGTGATGTTGAGGCAGAGCCAGGTGCGATCGAGATTCATTTCCAATGGCTGCGTGCAGGCGGCTTGTCAGAAGTCTAGCTGTCGGCAGCGGTTGCGGGTTGCGGCAGGAGTGTCAGACCCAGTTTGCTTTCGACTAGATCGTTGATGGTGTTATGGGTTGCGGTTAGTCGCTGCTGGCTGTTGGGCGACCAGTCTTTGGTGGGAAGCCAAGTGAGGGTTTGTTTGGCGATTTGTTCGACGTGTTGGCAGATAAGGTAGGGGGCGACTTCGTCGATCGCACGCTGGACGACCTGCTCAGTCTGCTGGAGGAGGGTGTCGAGGGTTTGTTCGGTGGGGGTGGTTGGTTCGGTTTGGTTGGTGGTTGGCTTGAATTTGCTGAGGAGGTCGAGGTGTTTTTGGGTGTAGCTGTAAGCGAGCTGGATGCGGTGGAAGTGGTTTTGGGGGTGGTTGGGGCTGGCGGTGGTTAGGTTGAGGGGAGCAATTTCGTCTAAAGGAACGCGCAGGCTATACCAGCGAAGTGTTTGGGGGTTGACAACTTTTTGAAGTTCGCTTGGAGGGAGATCGGCAATGGTGTGGAGTTGTTTGCTGAGTTGGTGGAAGGCGTAGAGTTTGAGAGGTTGAACGACAATGTATTGGAATTGGCTGAGATTGTAGCCCAGACATTGCATGGCGGGGTTGAGCAGGGTATTGTATGCGCCATAGTTGGGAGGGCGCAAGACGATGATTCTGTCGCAGTCTTGTTGAAGGATTTGATGATATTCCTGGATATCTTCAAGGAGTTGGGTATATTCGCCGTCGCGGTGTTGGAGGGGGCGATCGCACTCGTCTCCAAAGTCGGCGGTTTTGATGTACCAGTCTTTGGGTTCGTCTTTGAGGGTGGTTTGTTGGATGTTGGGGGGGAGGTTGGCAGCGAATTGCCGGGATAGGGAGGCTTGGTAGATGTTGGGGTTGGTTTTGAGGCTATTGAGGAAGGTTTCGGGGTCGGGGG
>NZ_JBNGCO010000085.1:4045-22590 GCF_049974805.1 Baaleninema sp. | reverse complement strand
AGTGCTGAAATCCCTCCGGGGAATCTCCGTCGCTTTAGCGCGGAGAGTAGTCAACAGTACCGAAACCGGAACCGTGTTTCACCTGATGGGGTGTTTGTCGGAATTCGGAAAATTGGGACTGACGACGATTGGGAATTCTCCCGAAGAAGCGGACAAACTGTTCGATGAAGTGGTCGCCGCCTTAGACGCCGAAACCAGCGGAATTCCGCTTCCACCGCCGATTGTACCCATGTCTTGGCTGTAAGCGGAACCGCTGTATCTCCCCTTCTGCCGCTGCAAACACCGTTTAAACACCGTTTCCGGCTTGCGCCGTGATAGCGTAGAGATATCGACATCGTTCGTTTCGATCGCCGTGGAACCCGAAGCATCTTCTAAACGCCTGCTCGTCGCCGCCAGCGGAACGGGAGGTCACGTTTTTCCCGCCCTCGCCACCGCAGACAGTTTGAGCGACTATCATATTGAATGGTTGGGCGTTCCCCACCGCATGGAAGCGCAACTCGTCGGCGATCGCTATCCCCTTCATTTTATTTCCGTCGAAGGCTTTCAAACTCGTTTGGGATTGGGAACGGTTAAAGTCTTAGTCCGCTTCGTCAACGCCGTGTTCGCCTGTCGCAAGATTCTCAAACGGGGAAAGTTCGACGGCGTGTTTACGACGGGTGGGTACATCGCAGCCCCGGCGATTTTAGCGGCGCGATCGCTCGAGATTCCGGTGGTTCTCCACGAGTCGAACGCCATCCCCGGAAAAGTGACGAAGTGGTTTTCCCGCTGGTGCGAAGTCGTGGCGATTGGATTTTTGGACGCGGCGCGATTGCTTCCCCAGGTGAAAACCGTTTGCGTGGGGACTCCGGTGCGTCCGGATTTCCGGCGAGAGGCGACTTGCGATCTTCCCATTCCCGACGAGGTTCCGTTAATTGTCGTCATTGGCGGAAGTCAAGGGGCTGTGGCTGTTAACCAACTCGTGCGCGAGTCTGCGCCAGCTTGGTTTGAAGCGGGGGCTTGGGTGGTGCATCTGACGGGAACCCACGATCCCGATGCGGAGGCATTGCAACATCCTCAGTATATTGCAATGCCTTTTTACGATAACGTGGCGGGGTTGTTGCAACGGGCGAATTTGGCGGTGAGTCGCGCGGGTTCGGGTACGCTGACGGAGTTGGCGATGACGCATACTCCTTCGATTTTAATTCCGTTTCCTTACGCGGCGGAAGACCATCAGTTTTATAACGGTCGCGGTTTTGTGGAAGCGGGGGCGGCGTTGATGTTCCGTCAGTCGGAAATTTCGCCGGAAGTGCTGCAAACGGAGGTGTTGGAGTTGTTACAGTCTCCGGAAAAGCTCGATCGTATGACGAAAGCGATGGCGGGTTTGGCAATTCCCGATAGTGCGGAACGGTTGGCGCAATTGGTTCGAGATCTGTTTTGAGAATTGAGAATTGATAATTGAGAATTAAGAAAAACGGTTAAAATAATGGTTTTTTGGAGATGAATTAATTTATGATTTGAGTTATGGTTTGAGTTATGGTTTGAGTTTAAAATAATTCCATATATCATCAAAAATATTATATATTATAAAAAATGTTTCGTCGCAAAAACTCAATACAATATGAAAAAGCTTTGGACGGGACTTTTGGGTATTTGGGTTGGCTCTCTAATTCTTCGATTTTGGGAATTAGACCGATTTAATGTATTAGTTTTCGACGAAATTTATTTTGCAAATTACGGGTTTAATTATCTCAAACAAATTCCATTTTTTGACGTACATCCGCCTTTAGGAAAGTATTGTATTGCGTTAGGAATTTGGATACAGGCTCATTTTATGGGCGGGTTAGAATCCCTAAAAAATGCCACAGAAGTCGCGCAATTAAACGCCTTTGCTTATCGTTGGGCGAACGGCTTAGTGGGGGCGACAGTTCCCCTTTTAGTGGGGTCGATCGCCTATGAAATCACCCTCAAAAAACGCTATGCTTTTTTATCGAGTTTGTTCGTAGCCTTAGATGGTTTACTGTTAGTTGAATCTCGTTATGCTTTAATTAACGTTTATCTTCTCGGATTTGGTTTGTTGGGAGTTTTGACGTTTTTTAAATCCTTGAATTCTCAAAAAACCTATCTTTGGGCGATGGTATCTGGCGTCTTTTTAGGATGTTGCGCCTCCGTGAAATGGAACGGTTTAGGATTCTGGCTCGGCATTGTTTTACTCTACGGCGGCGCTTGGGCGTTGCGATATTTCAAATTGTGGAGCGATCGCGCGGCGAGTCACGCCAATTCAGACCTAAAAAATTCTCCCGAAGAAAACCTTTTAGATCCTCTAAAATCGCCGTTTTCAGATATTTCTAATTCAGGAGAAAACGATTTTAAAAATATCGAGACAGAGGGTATAAACCCAGAACCATTACCCCCCCAAAAAACGAGGACTCAGCCGTCAACCAATCCGCTCGAATCGATTTTAAAAATCGATCGCCTCAACTTCGCCCTCAACTTCGGACTCGTTCCCTTTCTCGTCTATCGGCTGCTGTGGATTCCCCACCTCCAACTCAACCCGGACTTTACCTTTTTAGGAATGCAGTGGCAAATTCTGCACTATCACGAAAGCATCGGCAACACCACCGACGCCCATCCCTACTGTTCCGCCTGGTATAGCTGGCCGTGGATGGCGCGTCCGGTGGGGTATTATTTCCAGGCCATCGAAAAAGCCTCTCAAACCCTCATTTTTGACGTTCACGCCTTCGGAAACCCGCCCTTGTGGTGGTTGTCGGCTGTCGCGATCGCCGCCGTAACCGTTCAGCTATTCCGTCACCTCCTCCACTGGCGATCGAATCGCCCCGTTGTCCCCCAAACCGTTCTCTTACACAGCCTTCTCGTCAGCGAGTTCGCCGCCAACTTCCTTCCTTGGGCGAAAGTCTCCCGCTGTACCTACCTGTACCACTACATGGGGGCGTCGCTGTTTGCATTTATGGCGTTGGCGTGGTGGGTGGACAACGCCTCGAACCAACGCGATCTTTCCTGGCGTATCGTGGGAACCCTCGCTGTCGCCATTATCGTCTTGGGCTTTTGGTATTGGCTGCCGATCTATTTAGGCTTACCCTTAACTCGAGAGGCGTTCGACGGGAGAATGTGGTGGCGATCGTGGTATTAACGGGCGACGACCCCCCCAAATCCACCCGCATCAATTTCGAGATGGGACGACGAGAATTGACGATGGGCGATCGGTTAAAACAGTGGCAGGTTGTGGTGGTATTGGCAGCCATCGTAGGCTTCGCCATCGCCCCCATGTTAGAACGCAGCTATCCCATAACCCATTCAACGCATTTCAACCTCAGTTGGGCGTTCCAATACCAACGACAGTTTTTTTCCGGACAGTTTTACCCCCGTTGGTTGGAATTCTCTAACTTCGGCTTCGGGAACGCCACCTTTGTCTTTTACCCTCCCCTGTCGATGGTGGCGACGCTTCCCTTTCGGATGTTGGGGTTGGGGTTGGCGGGATCGTTGATTGGCAGCATGGCGGCGGCGGTTGCCCTCTTCGGAGGGGGATTATACCGCCTCGCACGGCGATTTTATCCCCTTTGGATATCAACCACGGTCGCCGTGGTGGGGATGCTATCGCCCTATTTAACCATCGACATTTACCAACGGGGCGCCTTGGGGGAAGTTTGGGCGATCGCGGCGTTACCTTGGATTTTCTGGACCTCTCACAAGCTGATCGATCGCGCCGCCAATCCTCCCCCACCGCCGAATTCTCCCTGGCGTCACCGTTTGTCCCGCTGGGGACTCGATCCCGATTGGGATATCTTGCAATTCGTCCTAGCTTACGGGGCGTTAGTGCTGTCTCACTTACCCACGCTGCTGATATTTACCCTGATTTGGCTGCCGTTTCCGGCGTGGATAGCCCCCTCGTCTCGGCGAAAATTCGTCGTTTTACGCAGTTACGTCAGCTTGGCGATCGCTTGGGGGGCGACCGCCTTTTTCCTACTTCCCGTCGTCGCGGACGGTTCCGCCGTCCAGTTAGACGCCCTCTACGCCACCGCCGATTACCTCCCGCAAAATCGTTTGTTGCTCTCGGGATTGTGGCAGTTCGCCCCGGATTTGACAGACCACTGGTTCGATCGCCGCCTGGTGAAACCTTGGGCGATGATGGGAGTCGTGACGGTGGGGGCGATCGTAAGCGATCGTCTCGAACGTCAGTTTTTCAAAGAAGACACCCCGACCCACGCCATCAGTCGCCAACAACGTCAAACCGCGACGTACTGGGCAGCGGCCAGTCTCCTGGCCTTGCTCTCGACCACCGATCTGCTAGGCTGGTTGTATTCCAGCTTCTCCCCCTTGCAACGCATACAGTTTTCCTGGCGGTGGTTGAGCGTGGCGACCGTACTCGTACCGCTGTTGTTGGGAGACCAGTTATCTCGTATCGTCCGCTGGCCAACAGGGTTGAAGCTGAGTTTCAAACTTTTTAAGGCTGCATCGATGGTTGTGTTGTGGGGGATCGTAGCCTGGCACGGATTTAAAGGAACCGTCGTCGCCGATCGCGCCAGCTACGATCCCCCAACGATCGAACAATTCGATCGCCTCGCCGAGGCGAAACAGTTTCCCGAAGAACCCCAACAACAGCCCGGACGGCCGTTTCTCAAATGGCATTGGATTTATCCCGACGGCTTGGCGTTGGTGGACGTTTACGAATATCGCGCCAAAGGGGTCACGTTGCCGATGCCGCCCGATCGCATTTACCCTTTAATAGAGTGGCAGAACGGCCGGCGCGACGGGTTGACAGTCGAGCGTTGGACCTTCGGCCTCAGAGAGTTCGTCACGAACAATACCACCTCGAGCGAACGCATCGTTCGTTTGAGAACCTTGAATTACCCAGGATGGTTTGCACGCCTCGAGACCGGAAAATGGCAAGCGATCGCTCGGAAATCGACCGCCCAGAGCGATCGCCGTCCAGTCGATCGACTCGAACTCTCCGTACCGTCGGGTCTCTCCCATGTCACCGTGAAGTATCGCGGTACCCCGGCCGAACGCTTCGGCACCTTCGTTTCGTTCGCGGTCTGGGTCAGCTTGATGGGTGCGATGGCGAAGGCCAAGCCCAGTTCTCGGCTGAGAAACGAAGCCTTCTCGAGTCAATCTCCTCCATCTTCCAAGATTTAATCCAACCGTGTGGTCAAACTTTAAACAGTGGCTTCTCCAGTGGCGTAGCGTAACCGTAGCTTCTATGGGAGCGGCGACCTTCGTATTGTTGTTGCGAACCATCGGCTTGTTGCAAACCGCAGAATGGGCCACCGCCGATATTTTCCTGAGATTGCGTCCCGCCGAACCTCGGGACGACCGACTGTTAGTCGTCGGCATCGACGAAGAAGATTTACAGCGGTTGGGACAATGGCCGGTACCCGACGGCGTGTTAGCCGAAGCGATCGCCCTCCTCTATCGCTACGACCCTCGGGCCGTGGGTTTAGATTTATATCGCGATCTCCCCGTCGAACCCGGACACGATCGCATCGTGGAATTATTCGAGGGGGCGTCCAACCTGGTGGGTATCGAAAAACTCGAAGACGAACTCATGTCGGGAGTCGAGCCACCGCCGGCCCTGAGTCTCCGCCAAGCCGTCGGCTTTAACAATACCATCGTCGATTCCGACGGCATCGTTCGCCGAGGATACTTATTTTTAAAAGACGACGAGGGACAGTTACATCAAAGTTTCGCCCTGAAACTGGTTCTGTTGTATTTAGAAGCGGAGAAGATCTTCCCCGAAGACGGCCCCGACCGAAATATGAAATTGGGCAAAGCGATCGTGCCTCAATTTGACTCGTCCGATGGGGGATACGCCCAAGCCGACGATCGTGGCTATCAGTTTTTAGCCAACTATCGCGGCCCCGTCGAAGCTATTCCCACCGTCCACCTGCGGGACGTCCTCGCGCAGACCGTTCCCCCCGAGATGATTCGCGATCGTATCGTTGTCATCGGTTCGACCGCCTCGAGTATTCGCGATGTGTTCGTGACCCCCTACAGCCGCCAGTTGTTGAAATCCCAAGCCGAAGTCCCGGGGGTCTTGCTGCAAGCGGAATTTATCGGCCAGCTTCTCGATGCCAGTTTGCAGGGACGGCCGCTGATGCGGGTGTGGCCCGACGCCGTAGAAATTCTTTGGATTGTCGGTTGGGCGTGGTTCGGGGCTTTAGTCAGTTGGCGGTTGCACTCCGTAAAAGGGGCGACGGTGGCCGTGGCGATGGCGGCGGTGGGGTTGACGGGGGTGTGTTACGTGGCCTATCTCGGCAGTTGGTGGATTCCCCTCGTTCCCTCCATGCTGTCGTTGTTAGGATCGACCGTGGCCATCGTCGGTTACTTAGCCTATCTCGGCGAAGAGTTACGCAAATCGAAAGAGTTTTTGCAGAGTATCATCAACACCATTCCCGATCCGATTTTCGTCAAAGATACGGCTCACCGTTGGATTGTCTTGAACGAAGCCTATGGGAAATTAGTCGGATATCCCCTCGAGAGTCTGATCGATCGCTCCGAATTCGAGGTGTTCCCTCCCCAGCAAGCCGAAACCTTTCGGACTGAAGACGAATTCGTGTTGAAAACGGGACACGAACGGGAAATCGAAGAGCAGTTTACCGACGCCCAAGGCCATCCTCGCGTCATCGCCACCAAGCGATCGCTGCACCGTGACGGGGCGGGCAACTTGTTTTTAGTGGGCGTCATTCGCGACATCACCGAACGCAAACACATGGAGGAACAACTCAAACAAATCGCCGCCGAACTGGCCCAATCGAATCAAGAACTCCAACAGGACGCCTCCCACGACGAACTCACCGGACTGCCCAATCACAAACTGTTTTACGAACGACTCAAACAGTCCTTGGAATGGGCGCAATCTCGCGAGAAATGCGTCGGGGTCATGTTCCTCGACCTCGACGGCTTCAAAGACGTTAACGATACCCTCGGTCATTTAACCGGAAACGCCCTCTTGAAAGCCGTCGCGAATCGTCTCAGCGACAGTCTGCGGGGTAGCGATACCGTGGCCCGTTGGGGCGGCGACGAGTTCACCGTCATTTTACCGGGGATTCCCAGTACCGAGGACGCCATACGAGTGGCAGAAAAGCTGATTCGCGGCTTGGCCGAACCGTTCGTGTTAGAGGAGAAAACGGTTTCGGTCACCGCCAGCGTCGGTATCGGCTTGTATCCGACCCACAGCGACAATATCGACGAATTAATTCGCTTGTCCGACGAGGCGATGTTAAAAGCCAAGAAACAGGGCAAAAGCCAATACGTTCTCGTCGAAAACGTCTAAAACAAAGTCTTCGAGAACCTCGAGACCTTACCGCCAGAGACTCCAACCCCATTCGTCGTCGGGGAAAATTAAAAACACAGGACGAGCGCCCCTCCCGCGACCTGAATTCGCGAGAGGGGCGATTTGGGCAAACTCGCCTCTAATAACGCCTAATAATAGGACATCTCGAAATTAGAGGGATCTCGCATAAAGCGGGAAGCTTCTTCTTCGAGACGATGGATGAGGAACGGTTCGAGAACGTTCGCCTGTCTCAAGGCTTGCAAATATCCATCTAAGTACATTCTCAGATCGTCGGTTCGATAGCCTCGGTTCCACAGCGTAACAAACCGATCGGTGAGGGTTTGGTAGTGACGAATCGTTGAAGCGTCTTGCAGCATGGTTGGACGGTTGAACGCGACAGGGGCCTAGCGATCGGGTAATCGAGCGAATCGGCGATCGACCCTATTACTTTTACAGTAACAGAAACCGATGGGAGGCGCATCCGTTGTTTTGCCGAACAGCTAGACGTAGCAGGCGTTACAGAACCCTGGACTTTGCCTTTGTTACGGTGATAAGCACTGAAGACGTTTGTCTAGACCGACCGAGAAAACGGGCGAGGGATGCTGTGAGTTCTGTGTGTATTCAAATTGTTGAGGGGAACCCTCAGCTTCGATCTCTGTTAGGCTGGCATCTCCAGCAAGCCGGCTATACTGTCTGTCAATCGGCAGATATCAGCCACGCGCGAGATGTCTTTTTCCAACGACAACCGACCCTGGCGGTTGTCGATTCCGATTTGCCCGATGGAGACGGACTGGAGTTTTGTCATTGGTTGTACCAACAACAACAGTCGTTAGTATTAATGTTGTCGGCCAGAAATACAGAAGCCGACATTGTAGCCGGGTTAAAGGCGGGGGCGGACGATTACGTTTGTAAGCCTTTCGGGATGCAGGAGTTTCTTGCGCGGGTCGAAGCGGTGCTGCGCCGCAGTCGAACCATGGCCCCTCTGGCTTATTTGGAGTATGGCGATTTGAAAATCGATCTCGTCCAACGTCGCGTTCGGTATAAGGAGGAGTCGATCGAACTAACGCCACAAGAGTTTAGCTTGCTCTTCGTTCTCGCGCAAGCGGGAGGCGCTCCTTTGAGTCGAACGGAACTACTCAAACGGGCTTGGCCTGAGGCCATCGACAATCCACGTACCATCGATACGCATGTTTTATCGCTACGGAAGAAAATCGAACGCGATCCCCGTCAGCCGAATTTGATTCAAACGGTTCGTAACGTGGGCTATCGGTTCAATCCAACGCCGATGGAGGTCGATCGCAACAGCGTCGTCCCTAGCAGTTCGATGCCCCCCACCACGACCTATTCGCCTCGGAAAACGCCTGTGTCCAGTCGTCCTAATAAAGCGACGACGAGCGTTCCGGGGGCTTGACCGCCTCTTCGACCCGCCGGCTCGAGCTGAGTCAAACCGAAGCCTTGTCTCCAACTCCCGTTTGAGATTGCCCCCGTAAAGCCTTGCCATACAAGGAGTTTACGGGGGTTTCGGCGATCGTGCAACTTCCCTCAAAAAAAAACGCGACCGGGGCGATCGCCTTTCGACCTGTTCTGTATTCTCAATATTTTTACGGTTTTAGCGATTGTCTAGATAATTTTTTTGCGTATTTTTACATATAAAATCTCAGTAGTAACGTGGTTAAATTAGAAAAAGAAAGTCAATTTTGCTGGAAACAGATGTGACAAATTGTAATTTGAGAGGGACTGTCTGAAAAATAAAAAGCGCGATCGCTCGACAACAAAAGCAATTCAAAGGGGTGACAACTTCGACAGCAAACCTCGTTTCAAACAAAATCCTCAAGAACATACCTGTCCTAATTTTAATTAAAAAAACACCCGATTCTATCCAAAACCAGAGTACAATTGACGCAATCCTGGGAACGATGACGCAAGGAGGTTTCGTCGATAGCACCTCATTGACAATGGGGTTTCGAGGAAGATTGTCCCGATCTCGGGGACGTTCAGTCGAAGAGCGGCACTCGAGAGCGCTCTCAAGCCGCTTGCCAAACCTTGAGAGACGAAATCATCCCTCCTCCCCCATAACAGCCTGCCATTCCATTGACCGATTTGAGAGATTGCCAGAAACGGCGAATACAAATGCCTATATCCCCGAGGATCGTGCCAACACAAATCTGCCGTTCGAGTCGGTTCGAGAGCGCACCAATCCTTCCTGAAAATCCGTGGGATTGTAGATATAGAGCCGAATGGAAACCCCAACTTTCCGAGGCGATCGCGCCCCCAAGCACTCAAGCGATCGAATCTTTGCAGACTCTTCACGGAAAAACCTACGTAATTTTAAGGAAGATCCGATATTTTGAAGGAAGAGAGAAGCCAGTACAATAATAAAAAAGTCGAATTGGCGATCGCTGGATCTCACACCGTTAAGAAAATTCCGTACTTCCATCAGGATGCCAAACCAACATCTAGTTAAGGATCGTGTTGCTCATGAAACCTATACCCCTGAGCCTGAGTCTGACCGGCGCCTCCCTTAGCCTAATCCTGGGGGCGCTCTGGAGTCCCAACGCCTCAGCCGTAACCTTCGTTCCCCCCTCAGACGAAGCTCCCCGCCAAACCACAGGCGGCGCCTCTCGCGGCGATGTCAACTTCCGACCGCCGAGCGATGCAACTCCCCGCCAAACCACAGGCGGCGCCTCTCGCGGCGATGTCAACTTCCGACCGGCGGGTGAAGGAGCGCCTCGCCAAACCACAGGCGGCGCCTCTCGCGGCGATGTGAACTTCCAACCGCCCGGCGAAGGCGCCCCCAACGACGTAAGAGGCGGCGCCTCTCGCGGCGACGTGAACTTCCAACCCCCCGGCGAAGACGCCCCCAGCTCGGTCAGCGGCGGTGCTTCCAGACGGCCGGTCTCAGCCTTGACCCCCTTGATTCCCCAAAGCAACTACGGGCGCACCACCGCAGCCCGTCCTGCCCTGTTCGTCTACGTTCCCGAAAGCAACGTCCGGCAAGCCTTCTTCAGCCTCAAAGACGAAGCGGGGAACCTCCACTATCAAGGCTTCGTAGGCATTTCCGGAGAGGAAGGCGTCCTGCGTTTCAGCCTGCCCGAAGAAGCCCCCGAACTGGAAATCGGACAAGACTATCAATGGCACGTGGTGCTGTTGACAGACGACGTGCTGCGTCCGGACAGCCCTCGGGTTTCGGGATGGATCGAACGAGTGGAAGCCGACGCGATCGACATCGAGTCCGAACCGTCTTTGGAATTGGCCGATACCTACGGTCGCAGGGGCTTGTGGTACGACGCTCTCGATACCTTAGCCGAATTGTGGGAAGCCAATCCCAGCGATGGGAGTCTGGCCGGCGAATGGAACGATTTCCTCGCCCAAGTGGGACTCGAAGAAATTGCCCACCAGCCGCTGACGAAATAATCTGACACAAGCATCGGACAAAGCACTCGTGTGGCATCGGATCGAACGGTCTTTCCAAACCTGGAAACAGGTGGTGTTCGTGGCGTCCGGTACAGCAATTTTTTGCTGTGCCGGCGCGTTTTGGGGTTGGTTCAAACTTCTGGAAGTCGCGGCGATCGATCGCTTTTTCAGCCTGCGACCGTCAGAACCGACCGACTCGCGAATTCTCATCGTCACCATCGGCGAAGCGGACATCACCGCCATTGGAGACTGGCCGATTTCCGATGCCGTTCTGGCCGACGCGATCGAAAAAATCGCCGCTCAAACCCCTCGGGCGATCGGCTTGGACATTTACCGGGACTTACCGGAAGAACCGGGTTACGAGGAACTCGTCGAGGTCATGAAACAAACGCCGATGTTGATCGGCGTGCAGAAATCCCTGGGGTTCGGAACCGTGGCGCCGCCACCAGCCCTCGAGGAAGTCGATCGCGTGGCCTTAGCCGATCTGCTACAAGACCGGGATGGAAAAGTCCGCCGCGCCCTGATTTCTGCCTTCGTGGACGAGGAACTCGTCTTAGGCTTAGCCACGCAACTGAGTTTGTTGTATCTCAAACCCGAAGGCATTACCCTCGAACCCATTGAAGGGGAGATGTCTCGCTATCGACTCGGAAAGGCGACGTTCGTGCCGCTGACGGGAAACGAAGCGGGATATTCGAGTCCCGATGCGGGGGGCTATCAGGTGTTTCTCAACTATCGCAGCCCGAGCGACAGTTTCGAGACCGTATCGATTCTCGACGTCCTGCAAAACCGCATCCCGCCGGATTTGATGCGCGATCGCATCGTCCTGATCGGATCGATCGCCGACAGTACCAACGACTTCTTTTTTACCCCCTATTCCCACAGCATCGACTCCCAAAACGGCGAGCGCAATCAAACCAGCGGCGTCGAAATTCACGCCCACATCGTCAGTCAAATTATCAGCGCCGCCCTCGACGGTCGGTCTTTACTGCGCCTGTGGCCTCGTTACTACGAATGGATTTGGACGTGGCTGTGGTCTTTCGTCGGAGCGGCGGTCACCTGGAAACTGCTGCCGACGAAATTTTGTCGCAACAATATTTTCTTTCTCGGCACGATCGCGATCGCCGTTACCGGGGGCGCCATCCTTCTGATTATCGCTGACGTGGCCTTTCTCCTGGGGTGGATCGTTCCGTCCGTAACCCCGGTTCTGGCGTTCGCCATTTCCGCCGTACTGGCCACCAACGCCCACAACCAACGGCAACTGCACCAAGCCAACGATCGACTGCGGGAATATTCAGCCGACCTGGAAGTGAAAGTGCGAGAGCGCACCCAAGAACTGGAAGAGGCCAAACAAGCAGCCGACGTGGCCAACCACGCCAAAAGCGAGTTTTTGGCCAACATGAGCCACGAACTGCGAACTCCCCTCAACGGCATTCTCGGCTACGCCCAAATTATGGAACACGCCCGCGACCTCAACCAACAGCGTCAGGGCGTCAACATCATTCACGAATGCGGCTCTTACCTACTGTCGCTGATTAACGACATTCTGGATTTGTCGAAAATCGAAGCGCGAAAAATGGATTTGTACGAAAGTGAAGTCCGTTTTCATGCCTTTTTGGTGGGCGTGGCCGAAATCTGCCAGGTTAAAGCCCGCAATAAAGACCTGCTGTTTTATTCCGATTTCGACGAGAACTTACCGGAATTCGTCCGCGCCGACGAAAAGCGGTTGCGACAGGTGACGATCAACCTGTTGGGAAATGCCGTCAAGTACACCCAACAGGGAAGCGTGACTTTCCGCGTGAAGGTTCTCAGAAGCAGCCGCCTCGGAACGGAAAGCCAGGACAAGGGAGAAGTCACCGCCGATATCCGCTTTCAAATTGAAGATACCGGAATCGGCATGACGCCGGAACAGGTGCAGAAAATTTTTCTGCCCTTCGAGCAGGTGAAAGAGGCGACGCAACTGGCGCAAGGAACCGGACTCGGTTTAGCCATCGCTCAGCAAATCGTCAACCTTATGGGAGGGGAAATCCAGGTCGAAAGTACCCCCGGAAAGGGGAGTATCTTTTGGTTCGATTTACGCTTACCCGTTCTGCACCCCAGCGAAACCGCCTCGAAGACGTCGCAATTCGACGCCAGCGCCATCGTCGGGCTGTGTGGGGCGTCGAAAACGATTCTTCTGGTGGACGATCGACCGGACAATCGCGCTGTCGTGGTGGCGATGCTGGCGCCGTTGGGGTTTAAACTCCTCGAAGCCGACAACGGCGAAGACGGGTTCGAGTTGGTGAAGACCGCCGGCCCCGATTTGATTTTGACCGATTTGATTATGTCGGGAACGGACGGTTTAGAGTTGACGCGACGAATCCGCCAATGTCCCGAGTTGAAAGAGATACCCGTGTTGGTGACCTCGGCACGGGTGTTTGAGGCCGATCGCCAACGCAGTCTCGAGGCGGGGGCGAACGCGTTTGTACCCAAACCCATTCGTGCCGACGATTTGCTCGAAAAACTGCAAACCTATCTCGATATTACTTGGGAATACGACCTCGAGAGAATCGATCGCAACGGAAAGGTCGCCGAAGAGGAGATTGCTCTCGAGGATATCGATCCCGAATCGATTCCCGCCGAAGCTCTCGAATCGTTGATTCATTTGGCGCGGCGGGGACATTTACGAGGCATTCTTAAAGAAGTAGAGTGCCTCGAGGCCAGTCACCCTCATTTAGCGCCTTTGACGCGAGAATTGGAGCAACTGGCGCGGCAGTTTCAGGAAAAGGCGATTTTGCAGTTACTTCAGCGATTCGATCGAAATGCAGAGTCGGCTAATGGAGTTAAGGAAACTATGGAATAGTGGAGGGTTGAGAAACGGGCGATCGCGGGCATCTCAAACTTGCCCCAATATCCAGTTAGAAAAACCCGGTATCTGGCAACGGCTCAGTTTCGGGTATCCCGTCTCTTAGAGATACGGGGCTTCTGAGGAGTTTTCGTTTTGAGATGGACTCCGGACGATCGACTTTCCGGTTTGACTTTAAGGATATCGAAAACTGTTGTTTTTTGGGGAGTCACTACAACAATTTAGGTACAATTTGTAAATTATTTTCAAGAATTTATCAACCCAAGTAACCCGGCATCAAACTGCGTAAACTCTGGACTGTTGCTATCGATATTTTGCTTCAGGAAGTTGGATTGAGATTGGTCTCATTCGTTCAATTTGTCAAAAAAATTGATATCGCTGACTTTGCCGCTGTGTGAATTGTTTAAAATACTAACAAAAGCTTGACAAATACGATAAATTGCCATCCAAAAAAACAGTTTTTTTATTGTCAGTTTGATCGTCAAAACTCACGCCATTACCCCTCTATAGTATTTATGAAATTTATGAAATTTATGAAAGCGTTGCGATTTTACGTCGTTCTCGGCGTTCTGACCGCTCTCCTAGTCGCGATCGGGATTCCTGCCACCGCCCGGTTCGTCCCCGTATCAGTAGCGGTGGCGATGGCGCCCCAAGCGGCCAGTCCCGTGGCCGAAACAGACCCCATCGATCGAGGCAAACAATATTACGACGCCGGCCAGTACGATCGCGCCGTGGAAAGCTGGCAAGCCGCCGCCCAAACCTACCGCGATCGCGGCGATTTGGCGAACCTCGCCCTCAGCCAAGCCTATCTGTCCCTGGCGTACCAAAACCTCGGACAGTGGGAACTCGCCCGCAGTGCCGTCGATGACGCCCTAGACCAGCTCGAGGACCTCTCACTGTCGACCCCCGAAGATTCTCTCGTCAGAGCCATCGCCCTCAACGCCAAAGGTCGCCTGTTGCTGGCTCGCGGACAAGCACAAGGGGCGCTATCGATGTGGCGAGACGCCGAAACCGCCTACGATCGCGCCGAGAACGTCATCGGACGCCTGGGCAGCCAAATCAACCAAGCTCAAGCCCTACAAGCCCTCGGTCAATACCAACGGGCGTGGGAACAGCTCGAAGCCGCCGTCCTCCAACTCGAGCCTCTCCCCGACTCGCCCTTAAAAATCGAAGCCCTGCGCAACCTCGGCGTCACCTTGCAAATCGTCGGACAACTAGAAACCTCCCAAACCGTCCTCGAACGCAGTCTCGCCATCGCCCAACAGCTAGAACTGCCTCGAGAAGCCCTGGCCAGCCAGTTCGCCCTAGCCAACACCGCCCGCGATCGTGGCAACCCAGAAGAGGCCATTTCCAACTACCAGCAAATCGCCGACGCCGCCGAGGACTCTCTCCGTCGAGACGCCTTACTCAACCAACTCAGTCTCCTCCTCGACCTCGCTCGTTGGGACGAAGCCGCAGCCCTGCTTCCCCGAGTGCGGGACAGTCTCGACACCGGAACGGTCGATCGCGCCGCCATTTACGGCCGAGTCAACTTCGCCAACAGCCTCATGAGACTCCACGACGCAGAAGGCGAAGCCGTCGATCTCCGCGAAATCGCCGACCTCTTAGCCGAAGCAGTACGGAACGCCCGAGACCTACAAGACGCCCGGGCCGAGTCTTACAGCCTGGGACAACTGGGAAATCTCTACGAACGCCGCCAACAGTGGTCTGAAGCCCAAGACCTCACCGAACGGGCGTTAACCCTGGCGCAAACCATCGACGGTTTCGACTTAGTAGCCCGTTGGGAATGGCAACTCGGACGGCTGTTCGTCGCCCAAAGCCAAACCGAAGACGCCTTAGCCATCTATCGCAACACCATCAACGTCTTACAGGATTTACGAAAAGACCTGGTGGCCATCGACCCAGACGTGCAGTTTTCCTATCGCGAAAGCGTCGAACCCGTCTATCGGGATTTCGTCAGTTTGCTACTCGACGAAGCCGGGAACGCTGAAAACGACCGCGATCGACAAAACCAACTGACCGAAGCCCGAAACACCCTCGAAGCCCTGCGCTTAGCCGAACTCGACAACTTCTTCCGCGAAGCCTGTTTGGAAGTCCAACCGGTTTCGATCGAACAAATCGACGATCGCGCCGCCGTTCTCTACACTGTATTACTCCCCGATCGCCTGGCCGTCGTCTTGTCCGTTCCCGACGAACCCCTACAACTGTACGAAACCCAGACTTCGATCGAGGAAATCGACGCAACAGTCGATCGATTCCTACAATCCCTCAACCCCGCCTACGACAACGCCGAACGCCTAGACTACGCCCAGCAACTTTACGATCGCATCGTGCGTCCCGGCGAAGAGCTTTTGCGCCGCCACAACATCGAAACCCTCGTCTTCGTACTCGATGGCGCCTTAAGAAACGTTCCCATGGCGGCCTTGTTCGACGGCCAACAGTATCTCATCGAAAAATACAGCCTCGCCCTGACCCAGAGCTTACAGCTCTTCCAAGCCCGAGACCAACAGAACCCAACCGTCTCGGTGATGGCGGGAGGACTCAGCCAAGCCCGTCAGGGATTTCCCGCCATTCCCGAAGTCGAACGAGAAGTCACCCTCATCGCCCAGGAAGTCTCCTCAGAAGTCCTCTTAAACGAAAGCTTTACCCGAGACGCCCTAGTACAGAAACTCGCAAAAGAACAGTTCGAGATCGTCCATTTAGCGACCCACGGTCAGTTTAGTTCCAACGCCGAAGACACCTTTCTCCTGACCTGGGACGGACGGATTAACGTCAAAGAGTTAGGACAAGTCCTGCAAACCACCACCTCTCGCGCCTTGAGACCCCTCGACTTACTCGTCCTGAGCGCCTGTCAAACCGCCGCTGGAGACGATCGCGCCACCTTGGGACTGGCGGGGTTCGCCTTGCGTTCCGGCGCCCGCAGCACCTTAGCTACGTTATGGTCAGTTCAAGACGAACCCACCGCCTCGTTGATGGTGGAGTTTTACCAGCAACTCAGCCGAGACCCCAATATTTCCAAAGCCGAAGCCTTGCGACGCGCCCAAGTCACCCTTCTCGAAGACGAGGTATACGACCATCCGGCGTTTTGGGCGCCGTTTGTGTTAATCGGAAATTGGATTTGAGAGTTGAGCCTTAGGGCGTTACGTCGTTTGGAAGTATTTCCAGACAGCGTTGGCCATGGTGACGACCCCCGTTAAAATCGAGGTTTCGTCCACGTCGAATTGAGGATGGTGTAGGGGATAGTTACGCTGGTCGCGATAGCCCACGCCCAAGCGGAACATGGTACCGGGGGCTTTGTCCAAATACACCGAAAAATCTTCCGCTCCCAAAGAGGGTTCCGTCAGCAGTTGCACCGCTTCTTTTCCCCAGGCTTCTTCGACGGACGCCTCGACGATTTGCGTCAAGCCGATGTCGTTGATGACCGAGGGGACGAGTCGCCGATATTTAACTTCGTACCCGGCGCCGTAGGTTTGACAGACGTTGGCGACGATATTTTCAATCCACTGGGGTAGTTCGGCGTGGGTTTCCGGGTGGAGCGATCGAGCCATTCCCGAGAGTTTCACGCAATCGGCGATGGCGTTGGGGGCGCGGCCGCCCTGGATTTTGCCGATGGTCAACACCACCGGTCTCAGGGGGTTGTGGGTGCGACTGATGGCTTGTTGCAGCGTCGTAATGACTTGGGCGGCGATCCAAATGGCGTCGATGGCTTCGTAAGGTCGCGCCCCGTGGCCCGATTCCCCGGTAATCGTAATTTCTAAATCGTCAGCGGCGGCGGTCAGCGTACCGTAACACACGCCGATACGCCCGCAGGGAATGCTGGGAAAGACGTGAACCCCAAAAATGTTATCGACCCCTTCCATCGCGCCTTCCTCGACCATCCAGCTTGCGCCCTGGGCGATTTCTTCGGCGGGTTGGAATAGGAAGCGTACTGAGCCTGGGAGTTCGTCGGCCAGTTGGGACAGTACCATGGCTGTCCCCAGTCCCAAGGTGGTGTGAACGTCGTGGCCGCAGGCGTGCATGATTCCGGCGTTGCGGGAGGCGAAGCTTAAGTCGGTGCCTTCGTGGATGGGAAGGGCGTCCATGTCGGTCCGGACGGCGACGCGGCGAGGGTCGCTGTTTTGTCCGGTTAGGTCGCCGAGGACGCCCGTTTTACCGACGCCTTCGCGTACTTGGACGCCGCAGGACGACAACACCCCGGCGACGTAGGCGGCGGTTTGGTATTCTTGGCCGCTGAGTTCGGGGTGGGTGTGGATGTGACGACGGATTTCGATGAGTCGAGGGGCGAGTTGTTTGGCGATATCTTTGATGCGATCGAGCATCTGGGGTTAAGGTTGAGAGTGCTTTCACCATGATAGGGAGTTTCTCCGCCTCTGCGATCGAATTGACTACGCCAGAGACAGAGGATAGAGAGAGGGGCGATCGTCAGCAATTCCAGCCAACAAAAACACCCCATTTTTTTAAAGAAATGGGGTGTTGGGGGTGTTTAAAAGACTTTAATCGTCGTCCCAATCGTCGTCGTCGTCCCAATCGTCATCGTCATCCCAATCGTCGTCATCGTCGTCCCAATCGTCGTCATCGTCGTCCCAATCGTCGTCATCGTCGTCCCAATCGTCGTCGTCGTCGTCCCAATCGTCGTCTTTGTCGTCGTCTTTATCGTACTCGTACCGCAGATCGATCGTTCCGACTTGGGTGCCGTCTTCGCGAATAATCGATACCGCATCGAAGTCGTTCCCGTCGTCAACTCCCCGTACTGTAACCCGTTCTCCCGGTCTTAAATCTAAGGCACGAGAATCGCGGATATCGGCATCGACGCGAACTGTACCGTTTTCCGTTTCTAGCACAAACTCGTCGTTATCGCGAATCGATCGAATTGTTCCTACAATCTCGCGAGTGCGATCGATGGTTCCGACCGGAGAACCGTCTTCGCGGACGATTGAAACCGCGTCGAAATCGTCATCGTCGTAAATTCCCCGTACTGTAACCCGTTCTCCCGGTCTTAAATCTAAGGCACGAGAATCGCGG
>NZ_JBNGCO010000085.1:0-3945 GCF_049974805.1 Baaleninema sp. | reverse complement strand
ACTGTACCGTTTTCCGTTTCTAGCACAAACTCGTCGTTATCGCGAATCGATCGAACCGTTCCTACAATCTCGCGAGTCGATCGATAGTTTTGACTGAGATAATTCGTCGCTTCGTTGGGAAACTGTCTCGATTCGATGGAATCAGCACTGGCCGTCATGGCACTAGCGGCTATTGAGACCAACGAAAATAAAATTATCTTCATCGATTTTCAACCTCTTTTTTTGTGAAAAACAGATTTTTGCTGTGAGAGAAAAACACCGTACAGATCGTTTGTAAAGCCAAGATTGTCTCGAGGGTAAAATATACCCCTAGGGATTACGCAGACCTCCGGAAAAATAGGAGATTCCCTGAGTTCAGCGCGAAGGTCGGCATAAAAAACTAGGTTTCTTGACCGACCCGTGACTCACTCCTGTTTGTTTGAAAAATCGGAGTTTGTCTGACTGTTGGTCTTGCTTTTTAATTCAAATATTGCAGAGACAAATTTAAATTCTACCACATTTTTAAGGTTTTCTTCAAAGGTTTCGATCGCGTGAATGGCGGAAATCGATCGCCGCCATTCACTCAGCCAGGGACAGTTGAAACGAAACCCGACGTTACTTCTCAACTGGGTTTTTAATCGTCCCAATCGTCATCATAGCGATCGTCGTCATAGCGATCGTCGTCATAGCGATCGTCGTCATAGCTGTCGTTATCGTCCCAATCGTCATCATAGCGATCATCATAGCTGTCGTTATCGTCCCAATCGTCGTACATCTCATCGAAATCGACGTTCGATCGCGTCCAAACCGACGAACCATCTTCGCGAGTAATAGAAACCGCATCGAAATCCTCATCGTCGTAAACGCCTGTCACCGTCACGCGATCGCCGGGATTGACGTTCAACACCTGGGAATCGGGAAGTTCTGCTTCCACCCGAACCGTTCCCGCGTCCGTATTCAGTAAAAACTCGTCGTTATCCACCAAAGCGTTGACACTTCCCGAAACCGTTCCGTTGGGGAGCGTTCCGGTGTTGGGAATTCCGGTCAGCGACTCGAAACCGGGACGCGAAACCACCTCAGAACCGTCTTCGCGGGTAATCGAAAACGCATCAAAATCCTCATCGTCGTAAATTCCCGTCACCGTCACCCGTTCTCCCGGCGTCAGGTTGAGAATTTGAGAATCTGGTAAATCGGAATCGACGAGAACCGTTCCCGTATCCGTCTCTAAAAGGAATTCGTCGTTATCCACCAAAGCGTTAACGCTTCCGGAAACCGTTCCGACGCCGGGATTAGTGAGGGGGTCGCCGACAGATTGTTGGAACGGCGTCGCCATGCGGCCTTCCTGGTATCCCAAAAGGCGATAGTGTTCCCAGGGATTCGGGAGATATCCGGCGTCTGAGGCGGCTTGTAAATCGGCGTATTGAGAGAGATAGAAGTCGCGATCGAACAGTTCCGGCATCCGGCCTTCCATGGCGCCGAAGGTTGTAAAATGCTCCCAAGCATCGACACCCGCAGCCGCTACGTCGGGATTGCGTTGTAAGTATTCAGCTTCATCGAAACCGTATCCCGTGATGGGATCGAAATAGGACTGCGATCGCAGCGTTACGGGGGTATCGCCACGGGAGATCGATCGCGTGTCGATTTCCATTCCGTCGAATTCGCTGACGACGAGATTCACGGTTTCGCCGACGGTCAATCCTAACTGACTCGCCGGAAGCGGTTCGGTATCGACGACGTAGTTTTGACCTCCGGTTTGGAAGAGGAAATCGTCGCCGTTATCGACGAAGCCTTCAACGGTTCCGGTTACCGTTGCGCCGGGTTGTAAGAGTCCCGGTTGTACTGTGTCGGTGGTGGACGATGTGAGGAGTTCCATGTTAAAAACGCTGTTCTCGTGTGGGTCGAAATCTTGTATGGTTCTGACGATAGAGGGTAAAAGTGACAGGGCGGTAAACGGGGGTGTTACTTTTTGTTTACTTTTGGCAAAGTTGGTGTTTCACGATTTTTGTAACACCGAAAATACCATGGTTTTTTCTGAGGGTTTATTTTTGAAAATCAGTATTTTTTCGTATACTTTTTAAAAACCGCTTTCTGCGTGGTACGAAAGTTTGTTGATGGGGTGATTCACCACAGCGGTAGGTTGGGTGGAGCCATAGCGAAACCCAACAACAGCTCAATTCATTGTAGAGACTCCGCTCTGATAAATTTATATTTTTGAGATGCACTTAAGTTGGCGCCAGATCCCCGGCATCTTGGAGATGCCGGGGATCTCCGGCAGCCATTTACCGATTTGAGATTTTTGGGCCAACCCCTTAATACGGCGATTTAATACGGCGATATCTTTTCTAACAAGGGTTTCAGGACTTTTCTGCACCACTAAGGCCAAGATTGAGGTTTGGGGCTATATTTTTTGTAGCTCTTGCCGTATTTTGAGAATGTCTAAAACGTCGTCTACGGTTTGTTCCCAATAGGAACCGGGCGGGGTGACGGCTTTGAGTTTTTGGGAGATTTCATCGAAGAGATGGGGGGAAATGAAATAGGCGAAACTTTGAAAGGTCGATCGAACCGACCAGTTGTAATTATCTTTGGCCGTTTGGATTTCCCCACAGAATCGATCGATAACTTGACGAGTAAAGTCGTCGCGCCAGGGGTGACGGCAGGTTTTCAACAATGCCAAACTGGGATGACTTTTCAGCAAGGGTTCGGGATGGGCGGCGAGATGGTTGCTGACGAAGGTTTCGAGACGTTCGAGGGAAAGACAATCGGCGAGGGCGCGATCGCGATCGCAGCGATCGATCGACTTTTCAGGAATCTCGTCAACGACTTCCAACAACGCCTCCGCCCAGTCTGCATCCGGGTGGCGCGTCGTCGCCACCGCCCAACCTTCTAACAACACCCCCGCCCACTCGCTTTCGAGGGCGGCTTTCACCAAGGTGTTGGGCGTCGCCGATGTCGTCCACCGCGTCGGCGGTACCATCGCCAACTGTTGCAAAAACCACCAGGCTTTCTCGCCGATTTTCGTGGGTTTCTTGGAATTAATACCGTCTCGCTTGGCGGCGGCGTCTAAAGCCGTGGGAAGCGTCACCCGCAATTTTACCGATTTTCCCCGTTTGGACAGCGACAGCATCTTCTCGACTCGTTCCGTCACCCGGCGACACAAGCCGGAATGGGGCAATCTCGCCAGTAAATCCGCCGCCACCGCCCGCACTTGCTTGCTTTTATCGTCGAGGGCGGTTTCGAGGAAGGGTTCGTCCGCATCGCTTAACCCCACAGCGAAGGTTTTCAAAAATTCCGATCGATCGAAGGCTTTATCCTGTTGCCAAGTGGATTCGACGAATTCCCTAGCTTTCTCCGGTTGCGTCTCCCGCAATCGCTGCAACAGCACAAGCCGCGTCGCCGAGGTTCCCAGCCTCCACTGGCGATGAATATCCTCCGTCGGGGAAGTTCCCGCCATCTCTTCCCAATCGGGATTTTGCGCCGCCAGCCAACGCCCCCGCGCCCCGATAACGCCGAGAATCGCCGAACGCAGGTGACGGCGAGAGACGGCTAAATCCAGTAAAGCGGGAAGTTGTTCCGGGGGAACGCAAACCCCCGCCTCCGTCGCGCAGCCAACCCATTGCGGGAGGAGTTCCGAACCGTCCGATCGATCGAGGATTTGTCGCAGCAATCGCCCCGCCGCTGGGGAATACCGTAACCTTTCTTCCGGGGCGGGATCGATCGCTTCCCCTTCCACCTTCTCAAATCGCTGCCCGGCCCGTCTCCGCAAAGCTTCGATGGCAGCCCCTCGATAAATTTGACGTTCCTCGTCCGCGCGATCGAGTAAATTTTCCAAACGAGGCGATTGAGGGGGAAGTTGAGGAGATTGTCGCCGCGTTCCCAACAACGCCGCTTTTACGAGGTCTTGCCACATGGTGCGTTGACATCCTATCCCAGCAACCCGTTCTGGGTATGCCGGGAGATTCCTTGGGT
>NZ_JBNGCO010000084.1:123-22730 GCF_049974805.1 Baaleninema sp. | reverse complement strand
AGGTTGCCAAGATCCACGAACAAATTCGAGACGCTCGGAGCGACTACCTGCACAAACTGACAACCCGCTTGGTGTGTGAAAACCAAACCATCGTAGTGGAAGACTTGTTGGTTAAGGGGATGGTGAGAAATCACAAACTTGCCAAACATATCTCTGATTGTGCCTGGGGAAAGTTTGTCAACCAACTGGACTACAAGTGTCAGTGGTACGGACGAACGCTCGTCAAGGTAGATCGATGGTTCCCGAATCCCCCCTAACCCCCCTTATTAAGGGGGGAACTAAAGGGGGGATGTTGCGGACACAAAGCCGATTCGATGGCGTTGGATGTCAGAGAGTGGACTTGTCCGAAATGTGGGACGGTTCACGACCGGGACATCAACGCCGCACAGAATCTTTTGGCGGTGGGACACACCGTTACAGCCTGTGAAGCGAGTGTAAGACTTGAAGGACATTGTTCCCAAGAGCAACTGCGAAAAACCCGTAAGGGAAGGAAGCAGGAACCCAAATCGCGAGGTTTGGGAATCACCGTCCTTCCAGGGCGGTGAGGATGTCAACTTCACCTCCGGGGCAACCGAAAGCATCAACCTCGCCATCCAAGGCAGTCTCCGCGACAGGCCGCTTCGCATTGCCCTCAACCCCCTCGAACACAAAGCCGTCCTCGACACCTGCCACGCTCTCGCCAAACAGGGACGAGCCGAACTCACCGTCCTCTCCGCCAACCGCAAAGGACAACTCGACCTCGACGAGATCGATCGACACTGTGCCAACAGTCTCGATCTCCTGTGCATCATGGCGGCAAACAACGAAATCGGCACGATTTACCCCGTGGAAGCGATCGCTCGCATCGCTCGAAACCACGGCGTTTCCTACCTCTGCGATGCCTCCCAAGCCGTCGGCAAAATCCCCCTACAGTTTCGCCACTGGGGGATTACCTTTCTCGCCGTTTCCGCTCACAAGTTTTACGGGTCCAAAGGCTGCGGCGCACTCCTCGTCCGACGTAACACCCCCTTAAAACCGCTACTCTACGGCGGCGGACACCAACGGGGATTGCGATCGGGAACCCTCAACGTTCCGGGGATTGCAGGATTGGGTGAAGCTTGTCGTCTACGATCGCTCGAAATGGCAACCGACGAACCCGCCATCGCCGCCAAACGCGATCGACTGCAAACTCTCCTCCAACAGCAAATCCCCGATCTCCTCGTCAACGGCGATTTAGATAACCGCCTCGCGGGAAACCTCCACATCTGCGTTCCCGGTATTCCCAACAGTGCCGTCATTGCGCGAGTGCGCGATCGCCTAGTCATCTCCACAGGTTCGGCTTGTTCTTCCGGTGTCGAAACTCCTTCCCACGTCCTGAGAGCAATTGGACTTTCCGAAGATGCGATCGAAGGCGCACTGCGAATCGGCATCGGCAAATTTACCACCGACGAAGAGATCGATCGCGCCGCCGAAATCCTCGTTCGCGAAATCTCCGAAATTCGATCGCTCATGGGTAGATAACGCCTCCCAAACCGCCCAAAACCACGACTCCCCCATGCAACTGGGGGAGACAGACAAACAGCTTACTTACCGCTGGTCATGGGTTCGCGGACAAAACGGATATACAAATGCTTGAAGGTCGATCGCAACACCCGAGGCAAACCAAAATCGATCGGCATCAACGCCTCCGGTAACTTCCAATCCGTCACCGCCAAATCCGCCGGGTTCGCCAAGGGAAACTCCAAATCCTCGAACCTCGGACAAACCCCCAACCGCTGCGACGCCACCGCCGTCGGCACGATCGCAGGATCGACGTTGAGGAGATGCAACATCGCCAAATCTAAGGCGAATACGTCCGTTGAAGCCGCTAACACCCCCAGTTTTCGGGGGTCGCCGCCGCTGGGACCGTTGCCCTCGTGACCGATAATGCCGTCGAGAATCGTTAAATTGGGGGCGATCGATCGGGCGGTTTCCACCAGCATTTCCGCAAAGCGATCGACATCCTTACCCGCCTCGACGTGCCACCAGGCTTTCATTTTCCCCGGAACGCAACCGAAGAGGTTCTTCACCCCCATCGTCATCGTCAACTGCACGTGGGATTTCACCTTGGGAAGGTTAATCACCACATCGGCGTCCATCGCTTCTTTCCCCAACCGCAGATGGGTAAAGTTGTCGTTTTCCGTGTCGTAGCGTTTGCCGCGAAACTCGACAATCGGCAAATCTAAAGCCTCCGCTAGGGGAAGATAGCCGTTAGCTTTGGCGACGCCTCTGGCACTTCCAAACGCCGGACTGTCCCCGAGAAAGGGTTTTCCGCCGACTTCTTTCACCAGTTGCGCCACCGCATACACCACCTCGCGGCGGGTGACACATTCTTTTGTGGGACGAGAACCCGTGAGAAGATTGGGTTTGAGTAAGACGCGATCGCCGGGTTTGACGATCGCACCCATTCCCCCCAACGGTTCGAGTAACGCCTCGAGAGACTCCCGCAAGGCGGCGGTTTCGTAGGAGGTCGATCGTATGAAACTGACAGCAGACACGGCAATTTCCTCGTAGAGCGTTTTTTCGGTACGTTAACACAGACGCTCTGTCTTTTACAGGAGAGTAATTTAAAATCCTTTGAAATCCTAATCTTGGATTATCCGAATATAGGTTTATAGTCTTGACTGTGGTTTTGGTGCAGTTTTAAAGCACAATGAAATCAATTTATCGCCCAGAATATTATGTTTTTCGACCGGGAGTTATTGAAGCCAAAAAACATCTCTGAGTCGTAAAATTTTAGATTATTGTCTAGGTTTAAATTTACCTTTAAATCAACGTTGAAATTAACAGGGTTGTTACGCCAGTTGAAAAAGGTTGATTGACGATCGATATCGACTGATTTTCTCCGTGCAACTGTGCGGGTGGGTATAGGCTTTTGGGGAAGATCGAACTGGGTGCATCTCAAAAATGTAAATTTATCAGATCGGAGTCTCTACACTGAATCGATCGGTTGTTGGGTTTCGCTATCGCTCCACCCAACCTACTGCAAACTCATATTTTTACAAAAGAGAGATGCACCCGATCGAACTTTCTATCTTGCCAAATCTTTTGTAAACTTTTTTTGACGATAGTTTGTAAGCTGGGGCGTTCTTGAGAAGAACTCATCGATCGAGTGTTTAAAATTTATAATTTCGCTGTACTTTAACCGTATTATATTCTAAACTCAAGTATCACCATTTCCTCATTACCTCATCACCTCGATCGCATCATCCTCTCATCGCACCATCATCCCCTCTCCCCCTCTGCGGTAAGATAGGGCGATCGTCGTATAGCAGTCGAACCGAATGGATACGCGGGAACTGAAATTTCTATTAAAACTGTTGGGGACGCCAGACTACCGGGCGCCAATTTCCCAGGTGAAACCCAACAATCGCACCAAAGCGGCCGAGCGCGATCGCATCTGTCACGCCTTGTGCGATCGCGGTCTCGTCGATTGTAACGAAGAAATCGTTCAGTTTCGCATCGCACCGCCGGGAAGCGCCCTGCTGCGCCTCGATACGAGTCGGCTTCCCGTGACGGACGATGAAATTCAAGTCTTGAAAGCTTGCGCGGAAAACAGCATCTCCCCCAAAGAAACCCATCTCGATACAGAACACCGCCAAGTCGTGATTCGCAAACTCGTCGAACGCGGCTTGATTAAAGCCGAAAAAACGACGATTCAAGAAGTTTGGCTGACGTCTCGCGGCCTCGACTACCTGCGCCACGAATACACCCCCAGCGGAAGCGCCCTGGAACTGAGTCTCGACCATCTCGCCTGCTACCTTCAGTTTCTCCGCAAGTCTGACAGTTCCCAATCCGCCGCCGAGGCCAAACCTCCCGCCAAACCCCCCGCCAAACCCGTCAATCCCCAGCGGCGTTTGACAGAAAAGCCCAACGACACGGATATTTGGTACGCCGTCGAAGAACTCGATCGCCTACTCGGAACTGAAAACTATTTACCGATTTTCTACTTGCGCGAACGGCTGCAACCGCCCCTAACGCGAGAAGAACTCGATAGCGCCTTGTATCGCTTGCAACGCGCCGATCGCATCGAGTTAAGTTCTCTGCAAGAAGCCGCTCATTATACGAGCGAACAAATCGAAGCGGGAATTCCTCAAGACATCGGGGGACCGCTGTTTTTCATCATCCGTACCTAATTCTTCGGACGAATTCTTCGGACCCAGACGTATCTCCTATTTGTGGCTGAGGTAAACCATGACCGCGATCGATCGCATTATCCAACGAGAGCCAAACCCCTTCGACACAGAAACCTTTTGGTCGGGAAACTTTTGGCAAGAAGTCCAAAATCCCGATCTCACTGTCGATTCTATCCACCAAGACGCCCTCGACGAAATCGAGGCCGTTCTCGAACGAGTGGCTGACGATCGACGTTCTCGTACCATTCTCCTCGAAGGGGAAACCGGGTCGGGAAAAACCTATCTCCTCGGACGCATCAAGCGATCGATTCAAATCGGCGAGACAGAATCCTCCAGTCCTCGCGCCTTTTTCGTCTACGTCGAACCCTTCACCGCCAGCGATTACATTTGGCGACATATCCTCCGCTACACTGTCGATAGTCTCCTCGAAAAACCGGAAGGTCAAGACAAATCGCAAATTCTCCTGTGGTTGGAAGACCTCTCAGACATCCAACAACGGGGCTTCATCGATTGGCTGCGAGGAGAACGTCAGATGTTCGTTCGCAAACTCCTCGAAACCTATCCTTCGGGAATCTACAACGCTCAAGAATTTTTCGGCGTTCTCTATCACCTCACCAATCCCGACTTGTACCCCATCGCCTGCGAGTGGTTGCGCGGCGACGATCTCGACGATGACTCCTTGCGGAAGTTGGGCGTCCAATCCACCATCGACACGGAAGACGCCGCCCAAAAAACCCTAGCCAACTTCGGACGCATCGCCGACGCGACACAGCCGATCGTCCTCTGTTTCGACCAACTCGACAACATCGCCCGCAACAGCGACGGAAACCTCGATTTACAAACGCTGTTTCGCGTTAACGCGATTCTCCACACTCAGAAAGTGAAAAACTTTCTGTTCGTCATCAGCATCATTACGGATACCTGGCGACAAAACCAAGGGCGCATTCCCGCCACCGATCGCGATCGCATCGATGCGACGATTCGCCTCAAACAAATCACCATCGACCAAGCCGAAGCCCTCTGGGCCAGCCGTCTCTATCTGTTGCACCGCCAAACCTACCCGCAACCGGAATCCCCCATTTATCCCCTCTCTCGCCAATACTTGGACGATAAGTTTCCCGGTGGAAAAACGAGACCGCGCAACACGCTGATTTTGGGGCGGAGGCTGTATCAGGAATCGAAACTCGATCGCCTGCAATCGGGAATCGAGCGAAACGGTTCCAGTCCTACCCCCCCTCCAAAAGTTCCCACAGACGCCACTAGCGACCCCGCTGCGGCGTTCAAACTGGTGTGGTTGAAAAAATTCAAGCAAACGGAAGAACGGGTCAATCGGCTGCGTCAGTATGCCGCTCCCGAGTTGATACAGATGTTGGCGGAAGTTCTCAGCGTCTTGAAAGTCGAAGACGTGCGATCGCGCCTGCTTCCCAGTCGCACTTACGCCAGTTACTCGTTAAGTTATCGCGCCCCCGGAACCACCGATCGCGTGGGGGTGGTGTGGTCGGAAGACGCCAATATGGTGAAGTTTTTCAACCTGCTGAAAGCCTGTCACGAGGCGCTCGATCGAAATCTCTGTCATACCATACAACTGATTCGCGCCGAAGGGGTGGGGTCGCCCAGCAATCGCGGCTATCAACTCTATACAGAAATTTTCAGCGACGATCGCAACAATCATTTCATGTCGGATTTGACCTCCGTGCGCTACCTTTCCACCTATCACACCCTGGTCAACGACGCCCTCTCCGGAGAACTGGTGGTGGGAGAAGAAACCCCCGACCTCCCGAGATTAGAATCCCTCGCCCGTCAAACAGCGGTTTTAAAAGACTGTCCCCTGTTGCAACAACTGGGCTTCTTTGAAACCACCGTCGCCAAAGAAGAAGCCGAAGCATCTCTACAAGCGATCGAAGACTTCATCGCCAACCGAGTCGTCAGCCAACAGTGTATGGCGATCGAACAACTCATCGAAGAAGCGATCGCCCAATTCGGCGGCGTCAGCAAACAACAGGTTCACCAACTCATCGAAACCCTATCGCTGAGCGATCGCCCCGTGCAAATCCTCGATCCCGACCTTCCCCTCGAAGAACAGTTAATTATCGCCCAAACGTGAAGGGTGACTGGAGAATGGAGACTGGAGACTGAGACTTATGGCTTCTATCGAACAGATCGTCCAACGCGCCGTCAATCCCTTTGACTCGACGACGTTTCGACCGGGAAACTTTTGGCACGAAGACGGTCAAACCCACGGTACCATCGAATCGATTCACCAAGATATCGTTGCCGATGTCGAAAGCATTCTCAACCGCGTCGCCAGTGACGGGCGCAGTCGCACGATTCTATTATCCGGCGATTCCGGGTCGGGAAAAAGTTTTCTGCTGAGTCGCCTGAAAAAGCGGTTGAACCCCCAAGCCTTTTTCGCCTACATCGGACCTTGGCCCGAAAGCGATTACATCTGGCGTCACACCCTCCGCCACACCATCGACAGCCTGACTTACGTTCCCGAGGGACAACGAGAATCGCAACTGTTGCTGTGGTTGAAAAGTCTCTCGGCGTTTCGAGAAGGGGGATTTCTCAAACGTCTCATCGGAGAACGCCATCTGTTCGTCCACAATTTCAAATCCACCTATCCCACGGGGATTTACAACGCCAACGAGTTTTTCAGCATTCTCTACTACCTCACGGAACCGAAACGCTATTCTCTGGCGTGCGACTGGTTGAAAGGGGACGATCTCGACGAAGAGAGTTTGCGGGCTTTGCACGTCAGCAGTTCTATCGATACGGAACATAAAGCCCAAAGCATCCTGGCCAATTTCGGACGCATCGCCACCGCAACTCAGCCTATTGTCCTCTGTTTCGACAACCTGGATAACGTCGATCGATCCGATCGCGGTTACATCGACTTACAGGCGTTGTTTAACGTCAATTCCATCGTCCACAACCAAAAGCTGAGGAACTTCCTCGTCATCGTTAGCATCGTCACCAACACCTGGAACGAAAACGCCCGCCACGTTCAAGGGGCTGATTTAGCCCGCATCGATACCGAACTCCACCTGCGCCCCATCGATATCGATCGCGCCCAGCAGCTTTGGGAAATCCGCCTCGCCCCCCTACACCGTCAAGCGGACAACCCGCCCCCCTCTCCGGTATATCCCCTGTCTCGAGAGGCTTTAGAACGAAAATTTCCCGGCGATCGCGCCCTTCCTCGATCGGTGTTGATGTTGGGGCGATCGCTCTTTCAACAGGCGAAAGTAGGCGTCGCCAACGGGAAGTCTCCCCATCTAGAAATCTCCGAAATAACAGAGGTAGAACCGGAGATCGATCGACCCACCGACAAACTGGCGGCGTTCAAACTCGCCTGGGAAACAGAACTGGCGAAAGTCCGCGAAAAAGTCCATCACATCCGTCAATTTTCCGCCCCGGAACTCATGCAAATGTTGCGTCAAGTTCTCGAAGTTTTAGGCGTTACGGGGGTTCAACCGAAACTCCTCGAAAGTCCCACTTACGGACGCTATTCTTTGAGTTTTTATTGGTCGTTCAAACTCGGTCGCGTCGGAGTAATTTGGATTGAAGAACCCAATTTAGGAAGTTTTTGTCGAGTCATGAAAGCCGCGCAAGAGGCGTTAGCCAAAAATACCTGTCAGTTTTTATATTTAATCCGCGCCGAAAATTTAGGCGTTCCTCGAAATCAAGGCTATCGTCGCTATAAAGAGTTGTTTGTCGATTCCATTCACCGTCATATCATTCCCGACTTAGAATCGCTGCATATTTTAGAAACCTATCATCGATTCGTCAATTCCGCCAAATCGGAAGAGTTCGTCTTGAGCGATCGACTGGTGGATTTTGAGGAGTTAAAAGAGTTAACCATTCGTTCGGAAGTCTTACAAGACTGTCGGCTTTTACAAAAGCTCGATGTCTTCAGTCACGACTTAGGAAGTTTGCTGAATACCGAAGAACATAATACATTCGATCGCGCCAAAGAATATATTTTCGCCCTAGTAAAAACCCAACAACTTATCGGTCAAACCGTATTAGTTGAAAGTGCAAAAGCCCAATTTCCAGAACTCAAGAAAAGAGACATCAATAAAGTCATTTCGACCCTCTGCAAAGAAAACTGTATCGCCATTCTCAACCCCGATTCTAACCCCGAAGAACATCTAATTAGTTACATCATATCCTCGTAAATATCAACCTTAAATTCCTAGAAAACCCCCCCATCTCAAATCGATCGTCTGTGGTAAATCCCTCCCCCAAATTCAAGATTAATTTAAATTCCCAAAATAGTCATGTTGGGTTTCGCTTGCGCTCCACCCAACCTACAATTTAACTACAACCTTACTAAAACGCTTCGATTTTTTCCGGTTCCTTCAACGAACGGCCGAAGGGCAACAACGACATGGGAATCAACTTAATATGTTGCTTCGCAAAAGGAAGCCCCACAATCGTAATCGCCAAAATCGCCGCATGAGTCAAATGAGAAATAGCAATTTCCCAGCCGAACAACAGAATCCAAATGATATTAAAAATAATGGTCAGCGTGCTGTTGGCGTTCTTATCTTCAACGATTTCCTTTCCGAAAGGCGTCATGGTCGCAAACCCTAATTTAATCGTTTGCAGACCGAACGGAATACCAACAATCGTGACGCACAAGGTCAAACCTCCGATAATATAACCGAGTCCCGACAGGAACCCGCCGAAAATCAGCCAGATGATATTTCCAAGTAAACTCATGGGAACTCCCAGTATGGTTAAAGTTTAAAGACGCGACTCGCAAACTCGACCCTCGCCTCACTATCGATTTAACACGATTTTTCTCATGGATGACAAAACCGCACGAAACTTTCTCATCGACCAAGGAATGGCGTTGGAGACGCGGCGCAATCCCGATGCGTTCCTGATGCTTCTCGAAGGGGGAAACGCGCCGATTCCCGGTCAGATGACCTCGATTTTGCTGGCGTTGAAGGTGTTGTATCGTGCGATCGAGGGTCAACCCCAGATCGATCGCGAGTTGGCTTACGCCTTGCATTTGCTGGTGTTGGAAAGTCAGCGTCAGTTCGAGCGAGGTCGCAATTGCGGCGTCTCCTGGCCGCCGCTGTTGGCGGAGGATTTGAACCGTCTAGAACGCGCGGTGGCGAGTATTTTTACCGGGAAATGGCAAGATTGAGGCCAGAGGCGGTGAAACCGTTCGAGAAACTTTCACAAATGTGAGCGATCGCCCGGAAACATTTGGGGAAAGCTAAGGCTAGGCTTGGGGTATCTCCCGCGATCGCCGTCTCTGCGGAATGGCGATCGATTCCCCTGTAGCCGATACTCAGTTACCCCACCCATCACGATGACTGACCTCGCCATCGAAACCCGCGATCTCAGCAAACAGTTCGATCGCCAACTCGCCGTCAACGAAGTCAACCTCAACATCAATTACGGCGAAGTCTACGGTCTCATCGGACCCAACGGCGCGGGAAAAACCACCCTGATTCGGATGTTAGCCGCCATCGAAGAACCCACCACCGGAGAAATCTACTTCAACGGCGAACAACTGCGACCCGATCGACCCAACCCCAACCTCCAACGACATCTCGGCTACCTACCCGACGACTTCCCCCTCTACGACGACCTCACCGTTTGGGACTATCTCGAATACTTCGCGCGACTGTACCACCTGCGAGAACCCACGCGATCGCGCCGCCTCTTCGACGTACTCGAACTCGTCCAACTCGTCCCCAAACGCAACAGCCTCATTTCCACCCTCTCGAGAGGGATGAAACAACGGCTGAGTTTGGCGCGAACCGTCATTCACGAACCGATATTACTCCTTCTCGACGAACCCGTATCCGGCCTCGACCCCATCGCGCGGATGCAGTTTCGCGAAATCATCAAGGTTTTACAAGAAGCCGGAATGACCGTATTGATTTCCTCCCACGTTCTCAGCGACCTCGCCGAACTTTGTACGTCGATCGGCATCATGGAACTGGGATATCTCGTCGAAAGTGCGCCGCTACAGCACCTTTACGCGCAACTTAGCCAGCAGCAAATCCTCATTTCCGTCCTCGACGATCGTCTCGACCCCCTCCTCAGCGAACTGCGCCACTGTCCCCACGTACAAAATTGGGATCTGCGCGATCGACAAATCCTCGTGCAGTTTACCGGAACCGACGCCGACAGCGCCGACCTACTGCGCCAACTGGTAACAGCGGGGGTCTCCGTCTGTGACTTCCACTGCACGCGGGAAGACCTAGAAACGATTTTTCTAAAGCTCGGTCACAAACAAGCCTCTTAACGCCCCTCTGGGCTGCCTCTATCGCACTGTTTATATAGGTATTGGTATCATGCTCCAAACTTGGCTCGAACGGTTCGGCGACGCGAACCCCCAACTGTTTCGGGAACTCAAAGGACGCCTTCGCCGACGCAACCTTATCGCAGCGATTTCCGGCTCGCTTCTCGTACAACTTCTCGTGTTGCTCTACTTCTGGGGTCAACTTCCCGTAGATATGGGACGCGATCGCATCGCCAACAACTATTACTGTCTCTCGGGTAGCTTTATCCACAACGGCAAATCCATGTATGGATGCCTGCGAGACAACGCCGGCGAATTGATGATTCTCTGGGATAAATGGTGGCTCCACATCTGCCACGCCCTCAGTACCATTGCTCTGGGGGGACTGCTCGTCGGCGTCATCTTCATGCTGGTGGGCAACCTGGCTAACGAACAGCGACGGGGAACCCTAAACTTCATTCGCCTGAGTCCCCAAACGGCGAAAACCATCTTCCTCGGCAAAATCTTCGGCGTTCCCTCCCTGGTGTATCTCGCCGTCGCCGTGGCGGTTCCCCTTCAGTTGTGGTCTAGCTTGCAAGGGGGATATCTCCTCAGTGACGCCCTTCTGTTCTACGTCGTGGCAGGCGTCAGCAGTTTCATGTTTGCCAGCTTCGCCGTTCTCTACGCGCTCCTCGGCGGTCAACAGGCTTGGCTGGGGGGCATTTTAGGGGCGTTACTCGTCTATCCCTATATGGTTCTCGTATTTGTCAGCTTTGACAACAAAATTTCCCGTATCGACGATGGCATTTGGTGGCATTACCCCATCGCCAAGTTACCGATTTACACGCAACTTTTCGTTTTAGCCAGCTGCCTGTTATTGATTTATTGGATGTGGGCGGTATTAGAGCGACGGTATCACAAACCGAGTGCTACTTTGTTGAGTAAAGGACAAAGCTACGCCCTCAACCTCTGCCTTCATTTATATGTTTTGGGGTTTGCCGTTTCCCTGCCCAACACCCCCCATTTGCACGATATGACATTTTTTGCGGGGGTTTCCCTGGTCGTTGTCCTGTTGTTGACGGCGGCGGTGGCTCCCCAACGTCAAACCTTGCAAGATTGGGCCCGCTATCGCCATTTCAGCCGCAATAGCGATCGCCAACAGCACTATTCTCTGATTCGCGATCTCCTCTGGGGCGAAAAAAGTCCCGCATTGTTGGCGATGTTAGTTAACGTGGCGATCGCCATGGGAAGTTGGTCGGGATGGGTTCTGTTTTGGGAACGCGATCGAATTTCCGCCCTTGTCGGATTGGTTATCGTCGCCAATCTATTATTGCTGTACAGCAGCCTAGCGCAGTGGATTTTGTGGACGAAACATCGAAAACGTCAAATTTGGGCGGCGGCAGCAGTGGCGGCGTCTATCGGCGTTCCGCCCTTAATCTGGGAAATCTTCGACATTGCCAAATACGACGTATCCGGTAGCGGGACGGACTTACCGAGTCTGCTGTGGAAGATATCCGTATTCGGGGCGAGTTTATCGAATTCGTACCAACTTTCGCTCTGGTATTTCGGACTGGGTTGTTTAATGCAAGTGGCGGTTATTGCTACGATGGCGGCGCAATTTTCCCGTCAGTTGAAACGAGTCGGACAGTCTGAACTGAAACAGTTGGTGTCCGGTGAGGAGATGATGGGATGATGGAATGATGGGATGATGAGAGGTAGGGTGCGTTAGCGGGTCAAAACATTCCGCCGCCGTCAAGGGAATGGACTTCCCGCGAACGCACCGCCCCCAGAGATGGCTCAACGATTTCTCAACTGCGTTTCCAGAGTTTCCACATCTTCGGCTAGAACGATCGACAATTGACCGATAACGGGTTCGACGCCGTCCCGTTCGGTAATCTCAATCCAATAGCCAAAGCGATCGCCCTTCAACACCACGCCGCGATAAAGGTCTTGCATCTCCCGTCCGGCGGGACTCACGTAGTCGTAAACTACCTCAGCCTCTCGATAATCTCGGTAGACATCGAGATCGTAGATCGATCGTAACGTCGAAACCAGTCGATCGCGCGTCACCCCGTTTTCATAATCGAGAACTTCCAGGCGTTCGCTGCGAATGTAGCGTCCTCCCACCACCAAATTCGAGTCCGTCGGTAACGTCTTCGAGGCGGAAAACGTAAACCGCTGACCCGGAATATCGCTGCGACTGACGCGCAAACTCCCCTCGAGTCCCCGAGGTAACAGCGGATTGGTTTGAATCCAAGTTTGCACTTGTTCCACAGTTTGACCCGGAAGCGCCAAACTCGGCGAGGTTCCCAAAACAACCCCAGCGATCGATCCCAGTGCGAATTTCCAAAGAGCCATCTCAGTTTCAGTGAAAAAACTTCGGTGAAAAAACGTCAAAACCCAAGCCTTCAGAAACCGGGTATCTGCAACATCTCGGACTCTCCCTCGGAGAACTTTCTCAGATACCCGGTTTCTCAAACGGTTTCGCCGTCCGACTGATTTACATCGCTTCCTCTTGCACGTCTTGTAAATCGAAGAGGAACGGAATCGCCGGAGAGTCACCCCCCAACACTAGCACTTTCGGCATTTGTGCGCCGCCTTCGCGCCAAGCTTGAATCGTCTCCTTCTGCAACACCAAGCGTCCCCCTTGGGATTTGAGGGTTTCCGCTAACAGCTTTTGCGCTTCCGCTTTCCCTCGGGCGCGGTTGATTTCCGCTTGCGCTTCCTGTTCGGCTTCTTGAGCGATGTAAACCGCCCGTCGCGCCCGCTGTTCGGCGATTTGCTTCTCTTCAACCGCTTTGGCGAACTCCGTCGAGAAGTTCAAATCCACCACGCTGGTATCGAGTACGATGACGTCGTATTTCTCCAGTCGGCTTTGTAAAGCGATGTCGAAATCCTTTTTCAGTTCGCTGCGCTGGGTGATACTTTCTTCAGCGGTGCGTTTGGCGGCGGCGATTTTAAACGCCTCTTGAGTTTGCGGGGCGATGACTTTCGAGACGATGTTGGCCAGGGTTCCCTGGGTGCGTCGTACTTCCACCACCTTAGCGGGATCGAGTCGGAAGTTAATGGCGAAGCGTCCTTTTAAATCTTGTAAGTCTTTGGTGGAACTTTGGGCGGGAACTTCAAACTTCTGCACCGTCACGTCGTAGACATCCACTTTCGACACTAAAGGGGGTTTGAAGTGCAAGCCTTCGAGTAACGCGCCGTCTCTGGCTTTCCCCAGGATGCTGATGACGCCAGCTTCGCCGGGGGAAATGATGACGAAGGAACTAAATCCAATAAGAGCGATCGCGGCCAGGATGACGCCGATGAGTATCGACTGTATGTTAGGTGAGTTGGGTTGTGCGCTTTTCAAGGTTGCCTCTCCTTTCGGTGCGGTCGGTTTTCTTTCTCAGGGTATCGCACGGTTCGAGAGTCGGTACAGCATTAGGGGGAAGCTTCAGCGTCCAGTGGCGCTATTCAACCCACGCCGAAATTCTCGAAATCGGGTGGTTTCTGCGACGGTTTGGCTTTCGTGTGAAAGGGTGGTTTGAGACAGGAATTCGGCGTGAGATCCCATGAAATTCCTGGCATCTCCAAGATGTCGGGGATCTTCAACCCGAGAGATCTTCAACCTGAGACCTTACTCTCAATTCTCCTCAAGTCCCGGTCTTGGCAGAGCCACCAGCTTACGTTTGTTCAACCGCCGCAGCCAAGTGCCACCGACGACCGCCACCACCAGCCAACACCAACCCATCAACGGTTGTAACAGCAAAAATCCCCCCGAAGACAACAACACCCCAAATAACAGTAAATTCGCCGCAACTGCCCGTTTTAAATCCGTCAGTAAATCCTGGGCGGGAAACAGCCCCGTATTCGCCTGTTGTCGCGACCAACCTAACCCCCCCGGACGGGCGTGGCGATAGAAATTATCCAAGGTCTCTTCCGCTTCCGGCGGCGTCAACCACATCACCGCAATCCATAACAGACTCACCACCACCGTAATAAAAATGACCCGCAAGCCGTAATCGGACATGGGGGCGACCACCCAGCGAAACGCCCAACTCGAGGGTTCCACATCCCACTGAGGTGCAAAGGTTGCCAGGGAACCGACGATGAAACTGGCAACGATCGCCGTCAGTTCCGCCGCCGCGTTCACTCGCCACCAGAACCACCGCAAAATCAACACCAGTCCCGACCCGGTACCGATGGCGATAATTAACTCGAAGACTTGGGCGATGTCTTCGGCGACGAACGCCGCCACTGCCCCCAACGCCGTGACGATAACGGAGGAGAAACGCCCTACGAACACCAGTTTGGTTTGACTGGCTTCGGGTTCGACGAACCGTAAATACAGGTCGTTGGTGATGAAGGACGCCCCCCAGTTGATGGAGGTGGAAACGGTACTCATAAACGCTGCAATTAAGGAGGCGACGACGAGTCCTAACAGTCCCGGTCCGAGATATTCCAACATCAATTTGGGATAGCCCAGTTCTTTATCGGGTAAGTCGGGGAAGACGACGAGGGCGACGAGGGCGACGACAATCCAAGGCCAGGTTCGGACGACGTAGTGCATGATGTTGAAGGTCCAGGCGGCTTTTTCTGCCCCGGCTTCGTCTTTGGCGGCGGCGAACCGCTGGACGAACTCTCCGCCGCCGTCGCTGCGACGCCAAGACCACCATTGAACGAAGATGTTGGCGAGGAAGGCGCTGAGGGTAATTCCGGCGGTTTTGCTAAATTCGAGAACGGTTCCGTCTCCGCTGAGGTGAACGGGTACGATCGACAGGATATCGATATCGGTGACTTGCGGGATGCGATCGATCAGCGTTTCCATCCCGCCGATGCGGTTCAGGGCGATTCCCGCCACGAGTAACGCCCCCACTAACGCCAAAATAAATTGAAAGAAGTCCGTGGCGACGACCCCCCACAATCCGGCTAATCCGGCGTAGACCAAAACGAAGATGCTGACGCCGACGACACTCCAGATTTTGAGGTCGGTGTCGGTGGCTTCGATGCCGAATCCTTCCCAGATGTTGAGGGCGTCGACGACTTTCACCATGCCTAACATGGCGTAGCCGATGCCGATGCAGTTCATGGGAACGGCGAAGATAAAGGCTTTGATACCCCGCAACCAAGCGGCGGTCGAACCGCCGTAGCGAATTTCGGTGAGTTCGGCATCGGTGATGACTTCCGATCGCCGCCACATTTTGGCGAAAATGTAAATCATAATCAGGTGAGAAATGCCGAAACTCCACCACAGCCAGTTTCCGGCGATGCCTCGGTTGCCGACGATTCCGGTAATTAGAAGTGGGGTATCGATCGAAAAGGTGGTGGCCGCCATGCTGGTGCCCACTAACCACCAGGGTAGCGATCGACCGGAGACGAAGAAGTCCGCTAAACTTTTTGAGGCTTTGCGGGAGAGGTATACCCCCAAGGCCATGGTGACGACGAGATAACTAACGACGATAAACCAATCGATCGATTGCATGGTTGCTGTGGACTGGGTTGGCAAACTGGCGTCATTCTACAGTACAGGGCGTTGCCAATGGATTCGGCGGGTCTGTCGGCGATCGATCGTCGATCGCACCTCGAAAGTTTCAGGTCAGTTCTGTTGAGGAATTTTTTAAGTCAAAAAAACTTCACTTCAAACGATTTGGATTGGATTAAAATAATATTAGATTATAGTATATACAAATCCTGTTTCGTTAATTAAAAAATAGTAAAAAATTATTTTTTTTGTTTCTAGACCCTTGTTTGTCATATCCGAGTTATATTCTGTCTTTACTCTCTCTTTAGTCCTTGTTGTATAAACGCTTTGTATAAACCATTTTCTATCGCTATTAATATCAATAAAATAATTGGAGTTTGTTTTAAAATGACTCTTCCGAATTCAATATATATAGAATTAAAAAATGCCGACAATTCTCGCTTTTTACGAAATAGTATATATTTAAAATATTCTTGTTTCTTGCATATATTTAATATCCTAATTTTATCGACGACATTAATTCTTTTTAAAGCACAAAAAATTGGCGCTCAACTTATTCCAGACGAAACCCTAGAAACTCCATCAATCGTAGAAAACGAAGGAAATACCTCTCGAATCAGAAACGGAAGCCAATCCAACCTCCAGTTATTTCATAGTTTTAAAGAATTCAACATCTCGGAAAATCAAAGAGTTATTTTTGAAAACGCACCGAACATCGAAAATATTTTTACGCGAGTGACGGGAGAGAACGCTTCGACGATTGCCGGAACCCTGCAAACCCAAGGCACAGCCAATTTCTTCCTCATCAATCCCAACGGCATCCTGTTTAAAGATACAGCACGATTGGACGTGGGGGGTTCCTTTCTCGCCACCACAGCCGATCGCATCCTGTTCGAGAACGGAACCGCTTTCAGTGCCACCTCCCCCGAAACGCCCTTGTTAACCGTAACAGTTCCCGTGGGGTTGCAGTGTGGCGATGGCTCCGGTGAAATTCGCGTCGAAGGCAGAGGACACAACTTAGCCTTTTCCGAAGACATCGATCTCAGTCCCCTCGTCAGCGAACCCATCGAAACAGGATTGCAAGTTCCCGAAGGGGCAACCCTGGCACTCCTGGGGGGAAACGTCACCCTCCACGGCGGCCTGTTGGAAGCCCCAAACGGCCGTCTGGAACTGGCGGCGGTAGCCTCCGGTTCCGTCAACCTGATATCCGAGGCGTCGGGTTGGAGAACAGAATACGAAGCCGTCTCAGAATTCGCCGATATCCAACTGTCGCAACAGTCCCTCGCCACCACCCGAGGCCGCGGCGGAGGTAACATCAGCCTCCACAGTCGCAATCTCGATGTCCGAGACGGGTCGATGGTGTTGCTGCAAACCTGGGGAGCGGGCGACGACGGAACGTTACGAGTGCGGGTCAGCGATACCCTGTCTCTCTCCGGTAACGCGCGAGACGAAACCCTGTTCAGCCGATTGCGAAGTGCCACCTGGGACGACGGACGGGCCGCTGATATCGATATCGCGGCGAGGACTTTCACCACGGACGATTTGGCGATCGCCCAAAGTCTCAGTTTCGGGGCGGGTGACGGAGGTGGACTCCGGGCGAACGCGGCCGATACTCTCGACGTTCGCGGCCGGCTCTTCAACGGTTCCTTGCAAAACGACATTTTCGGCACCATCGCCCTGGCCTCGGGCAACGCGGGACACCTCGACATTCAAACGAGAACTCTCAGAGTCCGCGACGGTCGAGCGGTTGGCTCTTTCGCCTTTGGTTCGGGGCAGACCGGAGACGTGACGGTGACGGCCGCCGAACAAATCGAACTGACGGGAGATCAACCGCGCACGAGCGGACTCAATTTTATCGGTAGTGTGACGCGGGGATCGGGGGAGGCGGGGAAACTGACGATCGAGACCCGACGCTTAATCATGCAGGGCGGTTCGGGGATTTCCACCACCACCCTAGGAGCGGGAGATGCGGGCAGCGTCAGGGTTAACGCGACGGAATCGATCGAGCTGAGAGGGGCCAATCCGAATTTGCTCTCGATAATTTCTTCGGCCTCAGTCTCGATATCTCCCGAGTTCGTGGGCGATATTCCCCCACCGTCGGGGGATGCTGGCAACGTTGACATTACAACATCACGGCTCGTACTGGGACGTTACAGCTCGCTTTCGGTACAAAGCAACGGCTTGGGAGAAGCGGGAAGCCTCACCGTCAACGCCGAGGTTCTCACCAGTCAGCCAACCGCGCAAATCGTGGCGGATACGCGATCGAATTTGGGGGGAAACGTTCGCTTAAACGTGGGTCAGTTAGACTTCAGCGGCGACAACATCGACCTTTCGGCCATGGGCAGCGGCGACGGGGGAAACCTTATCATTGTCGGCGATCGCTTAACCCTCGACGAGACGACGGTTCGCGTAGCCAGTCAAGAGGGAAACGGCGGCAATATTCGCTTGAACCTGAGCGATGCGATCGTCTTGCAGAACGGAAGCCGCATTTCTACCCGTGCGGGGACTCCCAGTCAAGGAACGGGTAACGGCGGGAACATGATTCTCGAGACGGGAACTCTGACGCTTTTGGAAAACAGTCGCCTCGAGGCGGACGCTTTCGCCGGACGGGGCGGAAACATCAGGGTTTTCGCTCGAGGATTCTTCCAATCTCCCGACAGTCGCATTTCCGCCAGTTCCCGCTTGGGGATCGACGGCACCATCGACATTGAAACACCGCAGTTTTCCCAAGAGAATTTGTTCGCCCTCAATCCTGAAGAAAGCCGTTTGACGGAAACGGTGGTCGATCGTTGTACGGCTTTTAATGCAGGGAGCGAATTCGTGTTTGTGGGGCGGGGGGGACTGCCGCCGACGCCTTTCGATCCCATTTCACAAACACCGCTATGGCAGGATTTTCGCGCCCTAGAACAGTTGCAGGAGATGCCTACCCCCCCGGAAAACCACCACAGCGAAGCTCTCGAGACGCCGTTACCGTTGTTGCGGGAAGCCACCGCTTGGACGATTCGGGAAGATGGAGCGATCGAGCTGGTGTCGATTTCGGAGGATCGTGCGGAGAGTCCATCTTCGAGCCGCTGTTGGGCTTGGCGGGAGCGCGAAACCCGTTAAGCCGCGTTGTACGCAAGCTTAACGGGTCGAAGAATTAACCTCAAACTAATGGGATCTTATCGGAACGGGACTCCAAAGGTTCGATCGGACGGAGGTTCCGCTGAGACGGAGGAGAGAGAGAACGAACGGAGGGAAGGGGTTCGATTTTGACGCAGACCGTATTTCCATCGAAGTGTTTGCCAATCAGTCCGAGATCGGCGAGTTTGTCTAGCATCATCCCGGCGGCGCGATGGCTGCCGCGATCGCGATCGGCGTAGAACAACGCCGCTGCTTCGCGATGGGTACAGGAGACAAACTCTTCGGGAATATGTAACTCCGCTAAAGGGGACGATATTCGGCGACCGAGTATCAGTTGGTATTTCAAGCACAAATATGCCCACAAGCGCACGAAATATTCAGCTCGACGCCGGGTCAGCCCACCTTTTCCGACAAGTTGGGACATATAGTGACGCTGGCAGTCTCGGGGAAACCACCGATCGAGGGACATCGGATCGAGATCTTGCCAACGGACAGTTTTGGGAGAGGCTTGAGACGTAGCAGTCTTAAACATCATGTTTTTAAGTTGATTTCGCTATATTGTCATTCTGTCACAGCTTTTTCGGAAAACACCACCCCCTTTGCCTAAAATCAGTATTTACTTAAGTATATACACTGAGAAAATATGAACTTTTATAACATAAAATTGGTTATGGCAATGAAAACAGCCCGGCTTTAATCTCTAAAATCCTTTTTTTTAAAGGAGTTTTGAGCAATTCAACTCGCTAGGGCGATCGCTTCTCAGTGTATACACTTAATTTTGCCGGATCTGTATCGGGTTTGGCAAGATCCTCCCCGAGCGATCGCGTCAACCGCTCTCTCAGTCCGCGCGATCACAGAACGCGAATCCTGAGAGTTTTCAAAATTTTCGGCGAAGAGACTCGACCAATCATGGGTATCGTCCAGAAATTTGAAGAGAAGTCCTGTATAACCAACAGGAGTTAGGCAATTGTCGGTCAAAAAAACAATTTAGCGTTCTAAGCCTTTAAAATCAGGTAATTCCATGACTTTTACCGGGTGCATCTCAAAAAGGCAAATCGTCAGACAGCTAAGATCTCTAAGAGACGGGATACCCGAAACTGAGGATTTTCCAGATACCGGGTTTCTCTCAGTGGATATTTGGACAAGTTTGAGATACAGCTTTGTCATTGGGTTCCTAAGTCACTCCGAACCCATATGATTCTATTTTGAAATGGGTTTGAAGTTCGATACAGCAGGGTTAGTTAAGTTGCGCTAAAAAAAGACCCTTTTACAAAAAAACAACCCTCAAAAAAGTTAAAGCTTAAAATTCTTAACTTTTTAGATGGATTGTTAGCAGATTGTCGCCCTGACTCGAAGTTTAAAGCCAAATCACCCAGATTACAGCGATCGATCGAATTCCCAGGCACTTTAATCGATGGTTGACTATCGGGGTTTCGCCTCTACCGCTGCAATCCCGTAGCGTCGAAAAGGAGATTCGATCGTGTTGTTGAGTATTTCTTTACCCAAAAGGCTCGTACCGTCCTTACGATTGCGCTTCCGTTGGATTCCCTTGGGTTTATCTGAGGGTTTCCTCGTCACTTTTGAGGATATCAGTCAGATCGTTCCCCACCGCGTTCTCGCGGAAGCGAAAGCCTACGGTTTCACAGAACGGGAATCTGAGGTTTGGCTGTTGCGATCGCAGGGTTTATCTTACAAACAAATTGCTGCTCGTCTATACATTTCCGAACATACTGTCAAGAAACATCTTCGGAACGCGCGATCGAAACGAGATTCCATCCTTTGAATCGTGAAGGACTCCCCGGAGCTTAGAGTGCGGCTTTTTACGGTTTTCTCTAAGCTTCGATCGCAAAAAAAACGGGAGTTTTAGGATTGCAATTAATTTTTTGGTCTGCGAATATAAACGCGAATATAAAATTGCTTGCATTCATACAAAACCCGACTTAGAAATTGGATTTTACCAATTCAACTGAAACCCCGTAGCATCTTGGGTAAGGATGCTACGGGAGAACGACAAAACAACAAAAGTCAACCCAAATCCTCGAGAGATTATATCCTTCACCAGAATTGTCAACAATCGCTAACACAGAGAACCGTTTCGAGACAGTGGCGACCCCAGCAAGGTAAAATCCCAGCCAAGTCTGCCAAGAATGGGGAAAATTACTCCAGAATATGCCCCATAATAAAAGACTGGTTGTTTTGAGACGGAGAACGAAACGTACATGGGTCGTGCTAAAAAAGCCGTACTTGCCTATTCCGGTGGCGTCGATACGTCAGTGTGTATCCCCTACATGAAGCAAGAGTGGGGAGTTGAAGAAGTGATTACCCTGGCCGCCGATTTGGGTCAAGGGGAAGAACTCGGACCAGTTCGCGAAAAAGCCCTGACATCTGGGGCGAGTCAATCCTTAGTGGCGGACGTCCAAGAAGAATTCATCGCCGATTACGCCTTTCCCGCAATTCAAGCTAACGCCCTCTACGAAAACCGCTATCCCCTCTCGACGGCGTTAGCCCGTCCTCTGATTGCCAAGAAACTGGTAGAAGTAGCCCAAGAATACGGGGCCGACGCCGTAGCCCACGGCTGTACCGGGAAAGGTAACGACCAAGTTCGTTTCGACGTGGCCATCGCCGCCCTCAACCCCGATATTACAGTCCTCGCCCCCGCCCGGGAATGGGGAATGAGTCGCGAAGAAACCATCGCTTACGGGGAACGCTTCGGAATTCCCTCTCCGGTGAAAAAATCTTCCCCCTACAGTATCGATCGCAACCTCCTCGGCCGCAGCATCGAAGCCGGCCCGTTGGAAGATCCCTGGAACGAACCCCTCGAAGAAGTCTTCGCGATGACGAAAGCCATCGCCGAGACCCCCGACGAACCGGAATACGTAGAAATCGGCTTCGAGGAAGGTCTTCCCATCACCATCAACGGTGAAGCCCTCTCTCCGGTGAAACTCGTCGCCAGCCTCAACGACATCACCGGACGCCACGGCGTCGGCCGCATCGATATGATTGAAAACCGCCTCGTCGGGATTAAATCTCGAGAAATCTACGAAGCCCCCGCCCTGCTGACGCTGATTCAAGCCCACCGCGACTTGGAAAGTCTGACGCTGACGAAAGACGTAACCCAGTACAAACGGGGAATTGAGGAAACCTACAGCCAATTGGTGTACAACGGCTTGTGGTTTAGCCCCCTGAAAGCGGCGTTAGATGGGTTTATTCGAGAAACTCAGAAACGCGTGACTGGGGTGGTTCGCGTGAAACTGTTTAAAGGAACCGCCACCATTGTCGGTCGCAAGTCTGCGAATACCCTCTACACCGACGAACTGGCGACTTACGGTTCGGACGACCAATTCGACCACAAAGCCGCTGAAGGCTTCATCTACGTTTGGGGTCTTCCCACGCGGATTTGGTCGCAGAAGACGCGGTGAGGGGATGAGGGGATGAGGAGATGATGGAATGAGGGGATGAGGGGATGAGGGGATGAGGGGATGAGGGGATGAGGGGATGAGGGGATGATGGGATGATGGGATGATGGGATGAGGAGATGAGGGGATGATGTGAAACTCCCCATTACCCCATTACCCCATTACCCCATTACCCCATTACCCCATTACCCCATTACCCCATT
>NZ_JBNGCO010000083.1:0-23355 GCF_049974805.1 Baaleninema sp. | reverse complement strand
GGGTTTTAACCCTTCAAATCTTAACCTTATGAAATTAACCTTCAGACATTAAAAGAAACCCCTGTTTTTTCTAGGTATCTGTGGTGAAAAAGTCAATTTCGACGTCACCACATTTACGCCCCCAACACCCGATTTTATACCCGATTTTATAAAAATTCGCGATTTTTGACAACAAAAGTAAGAGGTCTCTTACGATCGCCCGCGCTCGATCTCAGATTCGACTCGTGCTAAGATCGCAGAACCCTTAAATACGTTGCTAAAGTAAAGAATTGTTAAATGTCTTTAAAAATTGTCCAAAACTTTGATAGTCACTTTCGCCTCGCGCCGGACGCGAAAGAACGGCTGTTTCACCAGCTAACGAGCGATCGCTTCCTGCAACAAGTCTGTCAGCAAAGCGGCTGTAACGGCGTCGAATTCACAGAACTGCTCTTTCAACCGATCCCCTATAGCACAGAAACCCCGAAAGGAATGCCCAAGGAATTCGAGAAATATCACGAATCTGAGGACTATATTTTAATTAACGTCCCGCCGAATTTTATGTTTGAGGCAAAAATTTTCAAGCCCAGTCGCCTCTGTGCAATTTATCACAAAACTGCTTAAAATCTTCCCATAAAATATTCCTATATCCCTCGTTTTTAGGTGCGATCGATGACAGCAACCACCGAAATTCCAACCCTTGCGAGTTTGCCCCCCAACCCCTTTATCGACGAAAACGGACATATCGCCGACGGCGATGTAAAAGGGAAAGTGGGCGCTTACGCCGTATTTGACGACAGCGAAACCCTACAATATATCGGCTATTCTCGCGATATCGCCTTGAGTTTGCGACAGCATCTCGTGCGACGGCCGCACCAATGTTACAGTTACAAAGTCCAAACGATCGATCGCCCCAGTCGCGCCGTTTTAGAAACCATGCGTCAAGCCTGGATAGAAGAAAACGGAACTACCCCGCCGGGAAACGGTGAAGACGAATCCTTGTGGGTAAATCCTATCGATGTCAGACCCCGTTTGACGGAGGAAGAACGACAGGAAATCGACAACGCAGCCGACGAACTGGCGAAAACTAAACGCCTCAAAAAAGCCGCCCGTCGCCTCGAAGAAGAAGTGCTGGCGGAACTCTCCGCGCGAGGTGTCGCCGAATCCTTGCGCTTCAATCCCAAATTAAAAGAAAACGGCTTGTTGGATTTAAAATAACGGTTGAAATTAACGGTTGAAATAACTATCAGTTTGAGGGGTATTGGATATCGGTTTTAACACTCGATATCTCAAACTCTATCGATGTTTGAGGTGGCGATCGCGGCGCGGGAGGTGGATGCAGTGGAACCCTCTTTACAACAACTCTGGAATCGGGTATTAGAACGGCTGAAAGTTCAACTGACTCAGCCAACCTTCGAGACGTGGATTGAAACCGCCCGCGTCGAAACCCTGGAAAACAAACGCCTGGTGTTGCGGGCGCCCAATCCTTTCGCCCGTAACTGGCTGCAAAAATACTATTTATCGACGATCGCCGATGTTGTTGAAGAAATCTTAGGCGATCGCGTCGAAATTCACCTCTGTAGCGATCGAGAAGAGGGCGTCAGCGACAACGCCGACGTCGCTTATCCCGCCACGCCCCCACCGCCGAAATCCAAAGTTCAAAAACCTCCAGAACTCAACAGCAAGCACGTTTTTTCGCGGTTCGTCGTCGGTTCCAACAACCGCATGGCGCACGCAGCGGCGTTGGCGGTGGCGGAATATCCAGGGCGAGAGTTCAACCCCCTATTTTTGTGCGGCGGTGTGGGGTTGGGAAAAACCCACTTAATGCAGGCGATCGGACATTATCGCTTGGAAATCGACACCAACTCGCGGGTGTTTTACGTCTCCACCGAACGCTTTACCAACGATCTCATCGCCGCCATTCGCCGCGACAGCATGCAGAATTTCCGGCGTCACTATCGCACCGCCGATGTTTTACTCGTCGATGACATTCAGTTTATTGAGGGTAAAGAATACACGCAAGAAGAGTTTTTCCACACCTTCAACGCCCTCTACGAAGCGGGAAAACAGGTCGTTTTAGCCTCCGATCGCCCGCCGAGTCAAATTCCCCAACTGCAAGAACGCCTCTCGTCGCGGTTTTCGATGGGGTTAATCGCCGACATTCAACCGCCGGATTTTGAAACGCGCATGGCGATTTTGCAGAAAAAAGCGGAATACGAAAACATTCGCCTTCCCCGCGAAGCGATCGAATACATCGCCTCGCGTTACAAATCCAATATTCGGGAGTTGGAAGGGGCGTTAATTCGGGCGGTGGCGTACATTTCCATTTCCGGTTTACCGATGACGGTGGACAATATCGCCCCGGTTCTCAACCCCCAAACTCAGAAAATGGAAGCCTCGCCGAAAGTGGTGATGCAGGCGGTATCGGAGATGATGAAGGTATCGATCGAGGATCTCAAGGGAAATTCTCGCCGTCGGGAAATCAGCCAAGTCCGTCAAATCGCTATGTATTTGATGCGCCAACATACGGATTTGAGTTTACCGAAAATCGGTGAAGAATTCGGCGGAAAAGACCATACGACAGTCTTGTACAGTTGCGACAAAATCGCCGAACGAAAAGACAAAGATCCCCAACTGGCGCAACTTTTAACCCAGTTGAGCGATCGCATCAACGTTTCGAGTCGATGATGAGGCGATGATGGGATGATGGGGTGATGGGGTGATGGGGTGAGGAAAAACCCTTCACTCTTCACTGACAACGATCGCAAAGATGGCAAAGATCCCCGGCATCTTGGAGATGCCGGGGATCTGGACTCCCAGAAACTCTTCCCGTTTCACTGAAATTCTTGAAGGGCAATCTACCTACTTATAACGAAAACGGCTGCGCTTGCGCTGTTTGTGGCGTGCCAGTTCTTTCCGTTTGCGCTTCTCAATGGGCGTTTCAAAATGGCGGTTTTTCTTCATATCGGGAAAAATGCCCGCCCGAGAAACGCTACGTTTGAATCGACGGAGTACCGATTCAATTCCTTCGTTTTCGCCCGGTACAACTTGAGCCATGTAATACTCTCTTGATGGTGCAAATAAAGGGCGAGTAAGAAGCGATCGATCGTCAAGCTTCTTACTCGCCCTCACGATGTTTCTATCCAAAGACCGGATCGATCGCCCTGTCTTCAATTATTTCTAACCTTTTACGACTCTCTTGGCGCAAAACGTTAGAAAAGCAGACGAATTGCGACATCGCAAAATCGATCTTTGGATTTAGCTTTAGTAGCGGCGAGAACCGCCTCCGCGATTTCCCCAGCTTCCACCACCACCGGAAGAACGGTTTTCGCGAGGTCGGGCTTTATTCACCTTCAAATCGCGTCCCATCCATTCCGCGCCATCGAGGTCTTCGATCGCGGCGGCTTCTTCTTCTTCCGTCTCCATTTCCACAAACGCAAAACCGCGCATCCGCTGGGTTTCGCGATCGAGCGGAACGTGAACTCGTTTCACAGTTCCGTATTCAGAAAAGGTTTGGGTTAAATCTTCCTGGGTAACGTCGTAGGAAAGGTTCCCCACGTAAATAGACATGATGCGAGATTCTCCTGAATCTTGAGCGTGTAGAGAGTTAGATTCGGGGAACCGTTCTGAAAAACAAACGAATTGCACAGCCGAATTTAAATCTTAGTCAAATCCTAGCACACTCGCGCCATTTTGCAATCGGCCAAAAAGAAGAAAGGGCGAACCATCTTCCCTAACCTTAAGCGGCGTGGCTGGATTCGGCGAAATGCCAATAGGTAACGCCGTTTTTCGTCTCGCAGACCACTAAACCGAACCATTCGAGGCGATCGAGCTTTTCTTGGACGGCCTGTAACTTTTTCGCGGTGGTGCGATCCTTGAATTGGGCGGCGATTTGCTTGAGAGTCCACTGTCGGGGGGTGGTGCGGAGTAAGTTTTTAACGCTTGCAAGACATCGATGGGATGAATCCGTCCCCGTCGCAGGTGTTGCGCCGAGTTGAGAACCGCCTCGACGCGATCGAGGTTTTGACGAGTTCCCGTCCCCAGAACCCCAACTGAGTTAGCGATCCCAGGTTTCGCAACATCGCCCCAATCGGCATCTCATCAAACAGCAATTGCCACGCCAGGACGTCCATATTGCCCACTGGGGGAGCCATTCGTACCACCACACCTGCGCCAACGCCTCGGACGGCGGTGTATCGGGGAGTTCGTTCCATCCTTTGACGACCCAATCGAACAAGCGATCGTGGTCTTCTTTGTGGTCTTCTGTCAGGGGTTTGACCAAAGATTGAGGGTTTCAAGCCCCGCCCTGTTAGGGCGGCATTTGAATGGTAAACTCAAGTCTACTCCGGTGCCGGGTGATTCGTCGGTAGCCCAGCCCGCAAAGGGTCTTTAACGACCATTGCGACATCGGTGCAGAGGTGCGAGAGACCTCTTTAAAGCGGAGATTTAAAGGTGGATCGACGAACCCGGAATCCCCCTGGGAGAACGTCAAGTTGCTGATACTTCAGCAATTAATACGCCAATCCTTTCGCATCGTTGCGAGACAACCCAGCCTGACCCGCCTCGCGCAAGATTTTCCCGAACCCGCGCACGGACTTCGTATAATTCAGCCATTCATAGAAATGGCTTCCCGTGCGAACGACCTTCCAAAAGATATCGGAGAACGCCTGTTTCGCCGCGTTTGAATAAGGAATTTGATTGCTCCACCCATTGAGCTACCGCCACAGTATTGTTGGTAAACCTATTAAGAGGTTTGACTCGATTGGTGGACTGGAGATGTTAGAAAACTGGATTTTATGCCGTCTCTAACCTCTCCGGTGGTGCGATAATCCTCCATACTTCGTTCCCGCAGGACAAGCGCCGTACAAGGATGTTGCAGTGGCTCCCTTTCGGATAACCGCTCGCATTTGTACTATGTCTGTAGTATATTAGGATGTCAACCCCTCGATCGCCGTTATTTTGTAATTTTTGAAAAACTTTGAAAAACTCTCAAAAAAAATTTCTCCCCTCCCTGTTCGTTTCCGGGGTAAATCTGGGTAATCTAAGGGTAGACCCCCAAAAATCGGGGAGTTTGCACGGTCAACCGCAGGAAACTGAGGGTTGCCGTGTTGTTCGGCTTGACGAGACAGTTTTCAGGCTGGCTTGTCCCGATACTTATCGATCGACCGTTCGGTAATGTCTCCAAAACCCCTTGACTTCACCCGATGAGAAGCGTTTGAAAAACTTCTAGGGTGCGATCGACCGTATTCTTCGCTCCGGTTATCGAGTCCCGCCGTATCGGTGGGGCTTTTTTTGTGCGATCGCCCTTCAGAAAGGGTTTGTTAGAATCAGTCAGACTTTGTTGAATCCCCAAGGTGTGAGGGACAATGCCATGAAATCGGCAATACAGCTTTGGCTCGGTGCGATCACGAGTCTCGCATTGGGCGCAACGGCAGCCAGTTACGCCGAACCCGCCTCGGCTCAAGCGGCTTACGGGAGTTACGTCGGCGTCGGTGGAAGCGTCGGCTTTGGAGAGGGAACCAACGCTTCGGGTGCCGTGGCGTTTCGTTATCGCATTCTCGAACTACCGATCTCGTTTCGGACTCAGCTACTCGTGGGTAGCGGCGTGGCGATCGTCCCTACGGTGTCTTACGATATCCCCCTGAACTGGCAAACGGAAGCTTACATCGGCGCGGGGGTATCTTTTACAGGCGGCGACGAAACCCCTGTTGGCGATTCGACGGCGTTCGTGTTGCAACCGGGTATTGACTACGCGCTCCCGAGTAGTAAGCTCATGGTGTTTGGCAACGCCATTATTGCTTTCGACGGCTATGAAGATGGAGGCAGTGGGGTTTCCGTTCAGGGTGGCGTGGGCTTGCAGTTTTAAAGTCTGAGGGATCTGGCATGGAGTTTCGGCACAATACTCAACAATTCTCCAAATTGGACTTGGGGGGATTTCCCTATCTCTGGGCAACGCTTGCCTTGACAGAATAGCTAATATGTGATAATAAATCCGTCCAAACCCAGGAATTAGCGAAGTTTGGTGACGTTCTGGGGTTCGGGTGGGGCGTATTTCTGGTGGCGACGAGCGTTCTTCATCCGAACCTTGGGCGAAGTGGTAACGGCTAGATCCCCGGAATCTTCGAGATTCCGGGGATCTCAAACACCTCGATCGTACCATTACCTCATCATCGAGATCGCACCATCACCCCATCACCGCCGGAAACGACAGTTCCACGGGAACGCCAGGGGTGGGGTCGATGACTTCGCTATCGAGGTTATTTTGTTCGAGTAAGGCGCGGAAGCTGTCGAGGCTTCCCACCGCCCGCAACGCTGACACCAGCAACCCTTCAAAATCCACATCGCCGCCGGCCGCCGTCGGTAGGATATATCTCGGTTGGAGCCATTTCACCACTTCGAGGGCGCTCTCTTGACCTTTGATGAACGGTCCGACGATGGGAAGTACGAGGTTGACGAGGGGGGTAACGACCACCTCGACAGAACCGATGTCTTTTAACATTTCGTCGTGATAGCCGTGGGGTTCGTAGTACAGGCGGGTTCGGGTTTTTAAGTCCGTGAGGAGATAGCCGTTTTCAACCGTCGTCGGGCCGATGGGAGAACCGGGGACGGCTTGGATTTGCAGGCGATCGCCCACCGTGTAGATTTGACGGTGAGACAGGGCGGTGACGTCGCTGTACCCCAGTTTCTCAGCCACTTTCGCCGCACCGGACGACCCGACGACGGGAAGGGAGCGATCGAGTTGTTCTAAAGTGGGCGGGTGGGCGTGGTCTTCTAAGCCCTGAGACAGTAAGATCGCGTCGATTTGCGGGGGAATGGCTTTCGATTTGCGGCGCGTTCCTTTAAAAAGCCACGGTAAGTTTCCGAATACCAGCGGCCCGACCAGCCAGGGATCGAGGAGGACGTGAACCCCGCCCATCTCGATCGACCAGGAATTACTATCTAAATAAGTCAGTTTCATCTCGAAGATTAATATTTTGTAACATCCGATTGTATTGTAGACAATCTGACTCTATACTCGCGTCAGCCTATTCAGGATCTCCGTATTTTTACGTTCTCGACAGCCCAAAGCCATGTGATAGGATCGAAATAGTGCTAGAATCGATAGTTTTCGATTTCGATCGCTTTTCAGTTCTGTTGCATCTACACAATTGGGAATTGCTTGACTTAACCCTTATGTCACCATGACTATTCAAAACTCCAGGGAGCTAAAAAACGAAAGTTTGGAACTGTTGAGCCAGTACCAACAGTCTCCCTCGACCCAGCTTCGTAACCAACTCGTTCAGTTAAATATCGGTTTAGTCCGTAAAGAAGTCCACCATTGGCGTCACCAGTGTTCGGAAACCTACGACGACTTACTTCAAGTCGGTTGTTTGGGACTGATTCGCGCCATCGAACGCTTCGACTTATCTAAAGGCCACGCCTTTAGCTCGTTTGCGATTCCGTATATTCGCGGAGAAATTCAACATTACCTGCGCGATCGCAGCCCGTCGATGAAAATTCCCCGTCAGTGGCTCGCCCTGCAACGACAAGCCAACAAGGTGGTTCAACAACTCTACAACGAACTCCAACGGATGCCGACAGACGAAGAAATCGCCAGCGAAATCGGGGTATCCCTCACGGAATGGCAGCAAGTCCAACTGAGTTGGCGGAACCGCTCTCCTCTGAGTTTAGACGCTCCGATTTGCGACGAGGAAGAACAAGGCATTTCTCTCGGCGCCACGGTTCCCGATCGCAAGTATCGCAGCTTCCAACTGGCCGAAGAAGATCGGATTTTGCTGCAACAAGCCCTCGCCAAGCTAGAATCGGGAACTTGCAAAGTTTTAGAATTCGTCTTTCTCCACGATCTCACGCAAAAAGAAACCGCAGAACGCTTGGGAATTAGTTCTGTGACCGTTTCCCGCCGCGTGAAACGCGGCTTGAGCGCCCTGCAACGCCTCATGCAAGACGGGAAGGAAGAATAGACCAATTCGAGAGATGGCGACACCGAGGAGGCGATCGCAGCGGTTGTATTTCCTCCTTCTGCCCATGGTTCTCGAAACGGTTCTGTCAGTCCTTCTTTAAAATGAAGAGTGGGATGCCTCCGGGTGTCTCGCTCGTTGCGTTTTGAGAGGGAAGCTATGACCTCGGTGCAAAGTCAATCGCCGCAAAGTCAATCGCCGCAAAGTCAATCGCCGCAAAGTCAATCGTCCGTCGTCGATCTCGTGCGATCACAACGGGCGTTTTTCGCCACGGGACAAACCAAAGACGTTAATTTTCGCCTCGAACAACTCAAACGCCTCAAACAAGCGATTGTTGACTACCAAGATCGCATCGTCGAAGCCGTCGGCGCCGACTTGGGCCGCCCGGAATTTGAAGCCTATTTCGAGATCGCGTCGATCGCTGAAGTCAATACCGCCATCAAAAACCTGAAATCCTGGGCGAAACCGAAACGGGTGCCGAATTCTCTCGAACAGTTTCCCTCTCGGGCGCGAATTCACCCGGAACCCCTCGGTGTGGTGTTGATTGTCGCCCCCTGGAACTATCCGTTTCAACTGACGATGAGTCCCCTCGTCGGGGCGATCGCGGCGGGAAATTGCGCTATCCTCAAACCCTCGGAAATTGCGCCCCACACCGCCGCCGTCGTCAGCGAACTGGTGCGATCGACCTTTCCCCCGGAATACATCGCCGCTATCGAAGGGGGCGTCGAAACCAGTCAAGCCCTCCTCGAACAGAAATTCGACAAAATCTTCTTTACTGGGGGAACTCGCATCGGTCAAATCGTCATGGAAGCGGCGGCGAAACACCTTACTCCCGTGACCCTGGAACTCGGCGGAAAAAGTCCCTGTATCGTCGATGCAGACGTGAAACTCAATGTTGCTGTCAAACGCATCGTCTGGGGGAAATGTATCAACGCCGGACAAACCTGCATCGCCCCGGATTACCTGTTGGTCGATCGCCGCATTAAACCCCAACTCCTCGAGGCGATACGCCAGCAATTGCGGGCGTTTCTCGGGGACGATCCCGCCCAAAGTCCTGATTTCAGCCGCATGGTGAGCGATCGACATTTCGATCGCGTGGCGTCGCTGTTGGAAAATACCGGAAAGGCTGAAATCGTCGTGGGCGGACAGGTCGATCGCAGCGATCGCTACATCGCCCCCACCGTCCTCGATAACGTCTCCTGGGACGATGCGGTGATGCAAGAGGAAATTTTCGGGCCCATCCTCCCCGTCTTAGAATACGACCGTCTCGACGAGGCCATCGATCGCATCAACAGCCGTGCCAAACCCCTCGCCCTCTACGTCTTTTCCAACAACAAATCGTTTCAAAACCGCGTCTTGCACGAAACCTCTTCCGGCGGGGCTTGCGTCAACGATACCATCATGCACCTGGCGCTCCCCGATCTCCCCTTCGGCGGCGTCGGCGACAGCGGGATGGGAAGCTATCACGGAAAAGCCAGTTTCGATACCTTCTCCCATTTCAAAAGCGTCCTCAACAAAGGACTTTGGCTCGATCTCAACTGGCGTTACGCACCCTATCGCCAATGGCAACTCAACCTGCTCAAACGTATTATCGGTTGAGATAACCCGTTGAGATAACCCGTTGAGCGATCGCGATTCGTCGAAGCTATTCCTATCCCCGCGCGAACTTATGGAAAATCCCGAAAAACTCACCCGAGAGGTGACGCAATGGCTGGCTGAAATCGCCGCCTTGCGCCAGCAACTCGCCGACGCCCAGCAAGCGATCGCCGAGACAGAAGCCAGCGCTAAACACTGGCGACAGCTTTACAACACGGAAGCCGAACAACGCCGAAAAGAGGCGGAACAGGCGCGGGAAGAGATCGATCGCCTGCGAAAGGAACTCGATCTCCTCAGCCATCGCCCTTTGGTGTTAGACGCCGAAACTCGCAGTCGCGCCGAAGAGGATATCGCCCAGTTAACCACCGAAGAGTTACAAGAAAAGTACGTCGAAACCTGTTTGCAACGCGATCGCTTACAAGGACAAGTTGCAGAACTCATCGAAGCCTTAGAAGCCGAAAAAGCCGATCGCGCCAAAACCCGCGCCGAACTCACCAGCGCCCTCGCCGATGCGGTGGATTTGCTGTCGAAAGCCAAAGGAACGGGGAACAGTCAACAGTGAACAGTGTCTTGGTTGTCACGATATATAAGGGTGCGTGACTTGAAAAATTGGGTTTCGGAAGTTATACGCACCGCTTCCGCGAATGTGAGAGCTGTAAATTGTAACGTACCGCCAATGTATTCCACTATATCCGTCGCCACTCGCTCAAAAAATTAAATATCGCAATTTTTGTAATAAGAATTTAATTCCATTATCGTCAAGCGATTGATTTTTTGTTAAATCAATAGATTCGATCTGTCGCGCGAGAAAGCCTCACATTCTACCCTAAGCCAGATGTATGGCACACACCATTTCGCTAAAATCTGCTTGTTATTACAACTGTCGCGAATTGTAAACTAACCTCACATCCGATCTATGGTTCCTTTAAAAGACGAAAACCCCATTCAAATTACGCCTGTCGTCACCTATACCCTAATCGTGGCGAACCTCGTCATTTTCTTGGGCGAATCCGTTGTGAGTTCGGGACAACTCAGCCAATTCATGCACGAGTTCGCCTTCGTTCCGCAAGAATTCAGTCAAAGTCTGCGCGGAATTGGCACAGACTCCGTATTTCCCGAACCCTTAACCCTTATCACTGCTCAATTCCTCCACGGCAGCATTCTGCACGTCGGCTTTAATATGCTGTATTTGTGGATTTTTGGCAACAACATTGAAGAAGAACTCGGACGCTTTAACTTTACAGTTTTCTATATCACTTGTGGTATTCTTGCCTCCCTGGTTCAATGGTTTTTTGAGACTGGCTCTACTGTTCCCACCTTGGGCGCCAGCGGTGCGATCGCCGGAGTAATGGGGGCGTATATCTTCCGGTTTCCTCAAGTGAGAATTATCACTTTAATTCCCTTGGGTTTCTTTTTCTTTACGGTGCGAGTTCCAGCGTTATTTTTCCTGGGATTTTGGTTCGTGCAACAAGCGTTCAACGGAATTGCCAGTTTTGAAGTTCAAGTTCACGTGGGGAGTATGCAAAATATGGTGGCGTATTGGGCGCACGCGGGAGGGTTTATTTTCGGTGCGTTGTTAGCACCGTTGCTGGGCTTGTTTTCTCGTCAAAATTCGGCTCGATCGATCGAGCCGGAGTCGTTCGAGGAATAGTTGCCCAAGGCCGTTTTTTTAAGCTGAATATTGCCAAGATTTTTCCAGATATCCGGATTTTTAAAATTTCGGGTATCTCAACAGATGGATTTCATCGAGTCTAGTCTTGATTTTAAAGGCGATCGATATCTAATCCCACCAACTCGTCACCCTGTAACACCGTATAATTCCCAAAAACTTTTAAAATTTCCGTACAACTTGAAAGCTCGTCGATCGCCTCTTGCCAAACGTTCTCGTCGCCGTCGGCTTCAAAATCGATAAAAAAGAGATATTCCCCGAGCGATCGCTTCGTAGGACGAGATTCGATGCGACTCATGTTAATGCCGCGACGGGCTAAAATTTGCAGGGGATTTAAGAGGGCGCCCGGTGCGTTTTTCGGCAGACTAAAGGCGATGGAAACTGACTGAGCACCGGGGGCAATCGGCAGTTGGAATTCTAAGCGAGGAGAACGCACTACCCAAAACCGCGTGCAGTTTTCGGCGGCGTCGTTGATGGGATGGGCTAAAATCGGCAAATTGTAGAGTTGTGCGGCGCGTTCGGAGGCGATGGCTGCCAACGTCGCATCTTCGCTGAGATATTGTAATGCTTCTGTGGTGGAATTGGTCGATCGTAGCTGCACTTGAGGTAGGTTGCGTTCCAACCATTTCTGACATTGAGCGAGGGCTTGGGGGTGAGAATAGACGGTTTTGACGTACTCGAGGGAAGCCGAACGGGAAATTAAGGCGTGGTGAATCGGCAAGACTAAGGCTTGTTGCACCTGTAGCGTTTCCCGCTGCCACAGGGTATCGAGGGTGATGGTGACGCTTCCTTGAATCGAGTTTTCCACCGGAACGACTGCCAGGTGAACTTCTTCTCGTTCGAGAGCTTGAAAGGTTTGAGGAATGCTAGAGTAGGGAGATAGTTGGCACTGTAAGCGATCGTCGCGATCGAGCCAACTGGAATAGGCTAGAGCAGCGGCTTCTGTATAGGTTCCCGCCGGACCCAAATACGCGATCGCCAGATTCGTCAGGGTAGAAACGTTCGTCATGAGGTGAGTTGGAGAAGAAGAGTGAATCTCGCTCATCGTAGCAAACCGTTGGTTAATTGATAATTGATAATTGATAATTGATAATCGATCGTGGGGGGGCGATCGCTATCGGTGAAGGGATTTAGAATTTACAATAAATTCTATTCGATACTGTAAAATTTGAGTTAATTTCTTTTTGATAATTTTTGATTTTATATTTTTTTTGTAGGTTTTTGTTTCGTATTTTATTCGATTTCAATTGACACTTAACGAGGGAGCGGATACCATTGAGCCGATGAGTTAAACCCCCACAAAAATGGTGAAAGTTGTCGTCACAGGCGCAGCCGGATTTATTGGATCTCACTTGGTCGAAACCTTGCTCGATCGCGGAGAAACGGTGATTGGTGTCGATCAGTTTAACGACTACTACGATCCCGCCATCAAACGGAAAAATATGGCTGCGGCTCTCGGACGTTCTAACTTTCAACTCATCGAAAGCGACGTGCAGGCGATCGACTGGAACGAACTCCTCGACGGGGTGGAATTCGTGTATCACCAAGCAGCACAGGCGGGGGTTCGTGCCAGTTGGGGGGACGGATTTCGCTCCTACACCGAACGCAATATCAACGCGACGCAAATTTTACTCGAAGCGGCGAAAAACGCCAATCTCAAACGCTTTGTTTACGCTTCTTCGTCTTCGGTGTACGGGAACGCCGCGTCCTTCCCCACTTCTGAAACCACGCTTCCGAAACCGGTGTCTCCCTACGGCGTGACGAAACTGGCGGCCGAGCATCTCTGCGGACTCTATCACGTTAATTATGGCGTTCCCACGGTGGCGCTGCGCTACTTCACGGTGTACGGACCGCGACAGCGTCCCGATATGGCGTTTCACAAGTTTTTGAAAGCGGCGTTGCAGGAGGAATCCATTTCGGTTTACGGCGACGGACAGCAAACGCGGGACTTTACTTTTGTGGCAGACGCGATCGCCGCTAACCTGGCGGCAGCCGAGGCGCCCGAGGCGGTGGGAGAGGTGTTTAATATCGGTGGGGGAAGCCGCGTGACTCTCAAACAAACCATCGAGACGATGGAGAAAATCGTCGGAAAGCCGATTTCGATTGATTATCAGGAAAGCTCGAAAGGGGACGCCCGCCATACCAGTGCGGATGTCTCGAAAGCGCAAAAGCTGATCGGTTACGCCCCGAAGGTGTCGATCGAAGAGGGGTTGCGTCGAGAATGGGACTGGGTGCGATCGCTCTATCGTTGAGTCGGGCAAATCGCCAGCGTACCGCCATCGCCGTCGAGTTGCGCCGGGATACCCACGGGTAAGGTGCAGTTGATGCCATCGTGTCCGAAGGGTAAGTCGGAAACGACGGGAATTCCTAAATCCGACAGGCGATCGCGCAAGACTTCTTCGGCGGTGAAACTGGGAACGGTGACATCGCTGCGGCTAAACCGTCCCAGGGCGATTCCGGCGATGTTGTCGAAACGTCCCGACATCCGCCAGTGAGTCAACAGGCGATCGATGCGATAGGGGGCTTCGCCAATGTCTTCAAAGGCTAAAATCGCCCCGGTTAAATCCGGTTCGTGAGGCGTTCCGATGAGGTGAGTCGCGACGGCGAGATTACCGGGAAACAGCCGTCCGCTGGCCGTTCCGCCGCCCCATCCCTGACCGACGAGGGGATCGATCGACCCACCGGACACCCAGTCGAACAGGCGTTTTTGAGAGGATGGCGGTTCCTGGGCTAACGTGGTCAACAGCGGCCCGTGAACGCCGGAGACGCCCTGTTTGGCCCAACTCCAGAGCAAACTGGTAATGTCGGAAAAGCCGACGAGCCATTTGGGAGTCGTCGCCAGATTCCAATCCCAAGTTTCGAGAAGTCGCGTTCCGCCGTATCCCCCTCGGGCGCAGAGAATTCCTTTAATCGTGGCGTCGGTTAAGGCACGAGAGAGTTGTTCCCGGCGGTGGGCGTCGGTTCCGGCGAGGTAGCCGTGACGTTCTCCGAGTCCCCATTCTTCTACGCGGTAGCCGTGCGATCGCCAAATTTCCACCCCCGCTTCAAACGCCTGTCGGTCTCGCAAACAACCACTCGGGGCAAGGCTAACGAGTAGGTCGCCGGGTTGCAGGGGTGGGGGAAGTTTTAGGGAAAGGGTCATTGTGGGGTGGGTCGGGGGCGATCGCTTTGAGCGTTTATCTAGATTTTGAGATTTTTCCAGCCCATGTGAGTATTTGAACAATATCGTGAAATGGCGAGATTGAAATACGCAAATTAAGACGACGCGATCGGCAACCGTTTGCGAAGGGATTCGCTGCGTTTTTTCGCCACTTTATTATTGGGATCGAGTTTTAAAACCTTTTCGTAAGCATCCAACGCCTGAGCGTCTAAAGTTTTCTTCTCGTAAGAGAATCCTAAATTGTTCCAAGCCGTAATATATTCCGGCAGCAAATCCAATGCTTCTTTGTATTGCCGAATCGCTAAATCGTATTGTTCTTGTGCAGCGTAAGCGTATCCCAATGCGTTATACACCAGTGCTTTATTTTCTTCTTCTTCTAAATCTTTGGCTTTTAAAGCTTTTTGAAGTTGAACGATCGCCTGAGAATAGAGTTTTTTATCTAACAACAAACCGCCGAGTTCGTAAAAATCTTTGGCGGTGGCATCTTTGCCACGAACTCGTTTTTGAAGTTGAGACAGAGTTTTCTCGATCCGTCGAGTTCTGAAAATTTGACGGAGGATAAACCAACCCGAAATCAGTAACAAACCAATCAGTACGGATAAGTATAACAGTGGAAGATTACTGTCCATGACACCGAAAACGAACGATAAATGTACACCGAGGCTACAATCCCCAGATGGCTGCGCGTTCTGTCAGCCAACCTTCAGCACGCCAACGGGCGATGGCCGCGTTAACCTGCTGTCGCAACTCATCATACTGCAATCCTTTGGGCATCACGACCCCTAACGGTTCGGTCGATAGGACTTCTGAGAGGAGGCGATAGTGGGGATAGTCTTGCACCCAGCCGCTTAAGACGCTGCGATCGCCGGCGAAGGCGGTGGCGTTTCCCGCTTCGAGTTGTTGCAGGGCGTCTTGGTAACTCTCGACGCCGAGGAGTTGGGCGGTGGGTAGGCGGTAACGCAGAAGGGGAACTGCACTCGAACCGTTTAACAGGGCAACGGATCGATCGCGCAAGTCCGAGAGTTGGTGAATTTCGGGGTGGCGGGTGACGAGGGCGGTGCCGTCAAGGTAGTAGGGTAGGCTAAAGGATACCAGACGTTCGCGAGAGGGGGTTTGCGTCACTTGGGCGATCGCTAAATCCACTTCGTTTTCGAGAACCGAGGAGATGCGATCGCGGTTCGAGACGGGAATCAGAACCACCGCCTCGGCGTCGCCGAGAATTTCCTCGGCTAAGCGTCTGGCGATGTCGATTTCAAAGCCTTGTAACTGCCCGGTTTCGTCGCGAAACCCCAAGGGAGGCAGGTTGTCTTTGACGGCGATCGATAGATAGCCGCGATCGCGAATTTCTGAAAGCGGTGCCGCTGCCACTGGAGGGGCGATCGATCGCACGATAAACGATCCCACAACAAACGAATGCGCCTCGATCGAACTCAGTCCGATAACTAAACCGAGACTGACACCAAGGCGCACTGTTTGACGAAACCGTCTGGAAAGTCGATGACGCTTCATCGGCTGAAGCCTCTGTTGAGTAGGCGTAACCCTACACTCCTTTAGCCACCTCGACGACTTTGGAAAACCCGTCGGGATCGAGAACAGCCAACTGGGCCAACATTTTGCGGTTGATTTCCACGTTGGCGGCTTTGAGTTTCCCAGTCAGTTGGGAGTAGCTGATACCGTTTTGACGCGCGGCGGCGTTGATGCGGGTAATCCACAGACGGCGGAAATCCCGTTTGCGTTTGCGGCGATCGCGATAAGCGTTCCGCAGGGCTTTCATCACCTGCTGGTTCGCAGTGCGGAAGTTCTTCGAGTGAGAACCTCGGAAGCCTTTGGCAAGTTTTAAGATTTTTTTACGGCGTTTTCGGGCGACGTTCCCGCGTTTAACTCGACTCATTGAGGAATTCTCCTATTGGTTTACAAATACGGCAGCATATCGCGCACGTTTTGCGCGTCGTTGCCATCCACAACGGCTTTGTTGCTCAAGTTGCGTTTGCGTTTGGCGCTTTTGTGTTGAAGCAAGTGGTTTTTGAAGGCTTTGCGGCGCATGATTTTTTTGCCGCTTCCGGTCGCTTTGAACCGTTTGGCTGCTGCTTTGCGCGTTTTCAGTTTGGGCATGGTCGCATAAATTTTGACACAGCATCCTATCATATCGCGATCGATCTCGTCCGCGCAATCGATCGATTCGAGAAAACAATTCTTTCTCAACCATTTCCCAAACCGCCGACTCTGGTACAGTCAAAGCGTACTGCCCAACCTCTGCAACTGCGACGATCGATGAGTTTTGACAAGACTTTTGACGAAGGCGTTATAAAATACCATTGCGATTGGCAAACCGCCGAACCCTTAGCCGAGGCACCTCTGACGCCCTTGATGCAGTGGCGCGATCGCCTCTACGAATTGGGACTCATCGGCACTTACGAGAACGGAATCGGCTACGGAAACGCCAGTCTCCGCCTCGACGACGCCCTCGAATTCGCCATTTCTGGAACTCAAACCGGCCATCTCCCCCACCTGGACGCGCAGGGATACACCCGCGTCACCGCCTTCGACTTGGAAGCCAATACCCTCGTCTGTCGCGGTCCGATTAAAGCCTCGTCAGAATCCCTCACCCACGCGGCGATTTACCGCAAACGTCCCGAAATTCGCGCGATTCTCCACATCCACCATCCGCAATTCTGGAAATCCCTGCTGTATCGGGTTCCCACCACCCGCCCCGAGGTTCCCTACGGAACGCCGGAGATGGCGAAGGAGATGTTTCGCCTCTTCGACGAGGAGGGGTTAGACGAGGCGAAAATTTTGGTGATGGCGGGTCACGAAGATGGCGTCATCAGCTTCGGACGGGATTTAGACGAGGCGGGTGAGGTGTTGTTGCGCCATTTTCAGGACTTGAATTGAGTTGGATTGAATTGAGTTGGATTGAATTGAGTTTTAAAGCAAGGTGGAACAGGCGCGGAGTTCGTCGGGAATTGTCGCGCCGTCGGGGAATTCGAGGAGGGTTTCGTAAGCCCCGAGATAGCCGCTTTCAGCGAAAGACAGCAGCATCCGACAGAGCGCAATCCACACCGATCGCTCGAATTCCCAGTCTTGATTTTTCGGAGATCGATCGGCGATCGATCTCAACGCCCAGAAATAGCTGTTTCGTGTGACCGGACCGCGTTTTTTAAACGGCGGAACGTCGTCTTTGTGGACGTACAGCACGCCGTCTTCGATAGTAGCTCTCATAAATCCAACGATTTTTTCGGGTCTGTTCGCGTCTGTTTTAGCGTTTCGCGTTTTTCCAAACAACAGGATTTTCGCTACAGTAAAACCAATTCAAACAGACGTTCGACAGGTACTATGGGCGCTTCTTCGATGTATTCCGAGGATTACTATGTCGTCCTCGAAACGAACCAACCCGAACAGATTTTAACGGCTGAGGAACTGTTCGCCAAACTGAGGGCGATCGTAGAAAGCCGATCGATGGAGGAACTCCCCCGAGACTTGCAAAAAATCGAGGATATTGACGATCGCGTCCGTTACCTCATGGATAACACCTGCGATCTCGATATGAATCCCGGTGAGTTCCTTCAGTGGTACGCGATTCGCCTGGAAAAATAAACTCAGATGTACCTTGTCGGTGCGTGACGAGTTCTCGGTTTCACGATTCACAACCGATTTTTCAAGTCACGCACCCTACGAGCCGCCCAGATTAGGCTTTGGCGTCGGAAATCAAGGCCACGTCGATAAAATCTTCCTCCGGTTGCTGAACTTCCACGCGCACGCCGGGTCCAAAAAAGGTGGTCATCTCGTCGCATTTCGCCTTCCAGGTGTCGAGGGAAATGCGGGGGGAGTCGAACTCCAGAATTAACGCATAGGCCCCATCGACGGCTTCTTCACGGAGTCCTTCGAGAACGGGGCGTTCTGTATCGTTGGGGCTGAGTCCCAGGCGTTCCAAGCTTTCGAGGAGATGGGCGCGTTCGGCGTAGCGATAGCGAGTCACGTCGCTGCGGATTTGGTTTTGGGTGTCCGTGGCTTGTTCTTCCCGCAGTTTGAGAACCTCTGGGGGGGTTTCCTGAGTGATGGGAACTGGGAGAAGTTCGGCGGATTTGAGGGCTAAGCCGATGAGGAGAATGGGAATTCCGTAGAAGAATCCCGCCAGGTTGAGGGTGGCGTTTCCAGAGAAGTACGCCCCAAAGCCGATGACGGTAATCGCCGCCCCAGCAATGAGGGCGATGGCGGCGAGGGAAGTTTGACGGAGAAACGAGGGCATGATGTGATAAAGCCGTAAAAACGTTGAGTAGAGTTCGATCGCGCGATTCGATCGCGCAATTATCCCGTTTGGCGATTGTCGCGCGATCGATGTCTCCGTTTCAACTAAACGGCTCTGTATCCTCTGTGTCTCCGTGGTGCAAAGTCTTGAACGCGATCGCTTTGAGAATTGTTACAATAACCGCGAACACCCGTCGCCAAAGGCACGATCAGCATGGATACGACTGCAATCCGCGCCCAAATCGATCTCATTGAAAGCAAGCGAGACGTTTTGCTGGACTTACTCGAACGCCCCGATCTCGGAACGCTTCGCATCGATGTCAATCAAGCGTTGGAAGAGATGGACGAGTTAATCGAAGAGTTCAAACGCACCTTTCCCGATTCCGATTCCGACGGCTAGGACAGCCTGTCAATTCGGGTTGTCAATTCTGAAGCCGCCAGTTCGCGAACTGTCTCCACATCGCAACTTAATTTCGTAACGATCGCCCCCTTCGCTTCCTGTCAATAGGTGACAGTTGAGAGAGCGTCGGGGGCGATCGACTGTTTTGAGAGGAAATCGCGTTTACTGAAAGTGTCGAATTCAGGAACGCTACCGCACATGGAAACTCTAGCTTATTTGTTTATCAGTTTACTCGACTCGGATGCTTCTACCGGAAAAATCAAGTCTGAGAACCCTGTTCTCAAAACCTCTCGCCCGTCACCTCAACCGGAGATGTCTCAGACATCCCCCCTCGGATTGATGTTTTTGTAACTCTTTTTTCCGAAATGTTAAAGAAGGTTCCAATTTTCAGGAACCGTTCCCTCAAATGTTGTTGTTTACACTAATACCCTTTTGTATTTGGAGTCAGGAGCCATGTCTGAGAAAAAAGTTTTTCCCGTTACCAGCCAACCCCAACGTCAAACGGTAGAACTGGGATATTTCGTCAACGAAGTGTTTTGGAACTTGCTGTTTCACCCGCAATGGGAACGAGTCTGCAAGGTTCGATCGAAACGCTTGTTCGTTTCCGCCTCCGAGAGCTAAAAACTACGGTTTCGCGAGCCGTTCTTTTACCATAAATAAACACAAAAGTCAACCCCCTAACATTTCGGGATCGATCCCCAACTCTTTCAACTTGGCTGCCAACCGTTCGGATTTTCGTTCTGCTTCCGTTGCGTCGTTCTGCGGTTATCGCCTGTTCTGAGGGCGAAGGAATGAAGGCGCCATCGCGAGTAAACCCCCGCAACCACAGGCGATCGAACCCTCGATCGCGACCCTGCCACAGTCCCAAACTCCGTTCGATTTCCGGTATTTCCACCCGTCCCGCCACAAGTTCGACGGGTGTATATCGAGAAAACTGCGTTGAAAGCGATCGATCGAGCCGGGAAGCACTTTGATAAGATTATACACTTGCAAGAATTTCCGATCGCGCTCCCACAACGAACCGCAAACCTGCGAAAATCGAGGGATTTGCCGTTCGTGGCGCGTCGTAAAAAAACTCGAAACTGACTCGAAATTAAATTCCTATGGCTCAGCAGTACCGCATTACTCTGTTACCGGGCGATGGTATCGGCCCTGAAATTATCCCCGTCGCCGTCGATGCGTTGAAAGTAGTTGGGAAACAGTTCGGCTTCCAACTGACGTTTCAAGAAGGATTAGTCGGGGGTGCTGCCATCGACGCCACAGGAAACCCGCTTCCCGAGGAAACCCTAGAACTCTGCCGCAACAGTGACTCGGTGCTGCTGGCAGCCATCGGCGGTTATAAATGGGATAACCTACCGCGCCACCAACGCCCGGAAACGGGATTGTTAGGCTTGCGAGCGGGTTTGGGCTTGTTTGCGAACCTGCGTCCCGCTACGATTCTGCCCCAACTCATCGATGCGTCCACGTTGAAACGAGAAATCGTCGAAGGCGTGGATATTATGGTGGTTCGGGAACTGACGGGAGGCGTGTACTTCGGTCAACCCAAGGGGGTGTTTGAAACCGAAACCGGGGAAAAACGCGGCGTCAACACGATGGCGTATACCGACTCGGAGATCGATCGCATCGGGAAAGTGGCCTTTGAAACCGCCCAGAAACGGGGCGGTAAGCTGTGTTCGGTGGACAAAGCCAACGTTTTGGAAGTGTCGCAACTGTGGCGCGATCGCATCACCGCGATGGCTTCGCAATATCCCGATGTAGAATTGTCCCATCTCTACGTGGACAACGCCGCGATGCAGTTGGTTCGCGCCCCGAAACAGTTCGATACCATCGTCACGGGGAACCTCTTCGGCGACATTCTCTCCGACGCAGCGGCGATGTTAACCGGAAGTATCGGGATGTTACCCTCGGCGAGTCTGGGTGCAGACGGTCCGGGGGTTTACGAACCCGTCCACGGTTCCGCCCCGGATATTGCGGGACAGAATAAGGCGAATCCCTTGGCGCAGGTTCTCAGTGCGGCGATGATGTTGCGTTACGATCTCGACCAACCGCAAGCTGCCGATCGCATTGAGAAGGCGGTGATGACGGTACTCGATCGAGGGTATCGTACTGGGGACATTATGTCTGAGGGGATGAAACTCGTCGGATGTCAGGAAATGTCCGATGCGTTGATGGCGGCGTTGGAAGAGTAGGGTGTTCGGCGTTCTCGGCTGAAAAAATACTGACTTCTGGTTACAACCCCGGTTTCTTGGAGAAGCCGGGGTTTTGTCGTGGTTTTTTAAAGATTCTGTGAAGCGAGGGGATTGGGGAGGGCGATCGAACGCTGGCTGTCCCTTTCTCTATGGTTTTCGAGAAATTTAGCTGTCCCAAAACGATCGATCGAACCGTCAGATTTTTTCTCTGTTTTATTAAAAAATGTAAATTTTTGGGGTCGTTCCCGTAAAAATCGAAAATTTTGACCGAGTTAATTAGGGAGGGTATACCTTTCAGTAAATCCACGAATCGAGGTCGATCGCTTTACCGAAATTTCACAGACAAACGGGGATCGATCGGCTAATTTGGAATCAACTTGAAGTACATACATATCGAATCAAACTTGGTTCGTCCAACTTACGTAATTTAACGTAAATAAATACGTAAATAGCATAAGCGATCGCATCTCGTAAATCTCTCGTAATCACCATAGCGCGTTCTCTCCAGCCATCAGGAACATCTAAATCATGAGTTCTTCCATTTTCACCAAATGGTTCCAAAGCCGCGTTAAGAATCAACATAAAGCTGAAGAGAACGCGCAAACCTTTATCCTCGAACCCATCTACACGCCGAGCGGTTTAGTCGATGGCGGAGATGACTCCGATGCGATCGACATTCCGCCAAATGAAGACCTAGGTAATTTCAGTAAAAATACAGAAGAAACGGGATCGATCGACCCAACAGATCCCGAAGAAACTAGCAACACTGAAGACATCAGCGACACCGAAAACACCACTGACCCCGAAGAAACTAGCGACACCCTAGACACCACCGACGCCAGCCACATCACCAACGAAGACATCGGCGAAGACATACCCTTCGCCGGAGACGAGACAGAAAACGAAGACACCCCAGACGCCACCGCAGACGACACCGCTGAAGAACCCGTCGCCGCCGAAACCACCACCGAAGAAGAAACAGTAGAAGCCGCAGAAGACGACACCTCTGAAGAACCCGTCGCCGAAGAATCAGAATCCTCCACAGACGACGAAACACCTGAAGAACCCGTCGCCGAAGAATCAGACACTTCAGAAGATGACAGCGTAGAAAACGAAACATCCGAAGAACCCGTCGCCGAAGAATCAGACACTTCAGAAGATGACAGCGTAGAAAACGAAACATCCCAAGAACCCGTCGCCGAAGAATCCGAATCTTCTGACGACGAACTCGACGAAGAAACCGTCGCCGAAGACGAAGAACTCGACAAAGAAGACGAAGAGATTCTCGACGAAACTCCCAAATACGAGCTTCCCGCCTTCAACTCCGGCGTCTTCACCGTCGGAGAAAGCGGAGAAGTCGGCGTAGACTTCCTCTACGACGGCGGAAAATATCGCGGCGAAGTCGCCATATTCAGCCTGTCCGGATTAGACGAACTGGAATTTGAAACCGTCGAAGACTTCATCGCCGAAGCCGCCAATCGAGCCGCCAGTGGCTCCGAACAGGGACATATTGTAATTAGCGACCCCAGCGAAGGCGCACGATTCAACGGTTCCCTCGAAGGAGGAGAAGACTGGAACAGTGGCGATTACAAGGGTGTGAAGACCGTCAACATGAAAGCCGGAGAGAAATTCGGCGTCATGCTGGTTCCCAACGGTCGCGTTTCCGAAGTGGCCAACAATCCCGAAATCGGGGGAACCAAACGGCCGCTGTTTTCGCTGTCTACCGCCAACCCCGATGACGAGTTCCACATCGGTCAGATTGCAGACGTGACCGGGGATGGAAACACCTTCGTCATGGAAGATATGCGAGCCGATGGAAGTAGCGATAAAGATTACAACGACCTGATTTTCCAAGTTCGGGGTGCAACCGGAAGCGCACCTCGAATGGATAGTTTGATTGAAGGTTCTGATTGGCGTGAAAGCGAATTAGGTCAGGATTTAGTGAACTACGCCAAGGGCGAAGAACCCATCGACGAAACTCCTGAACAACCCGAAGAACCCATCGACGAAACTCCTGAACAACCCATCGACGAAACTCCTGAACAACCTGAACAACCCATCGACGAAACTCCTGAACAGCCCATCGACGAAACTCCTGAACAACCCGAAGAACCCATCGACGAAACTCCTGAACAACCCATCGACGAAACTCCTGAACAACC
>NZ_JBNGCO010000082.1:0-23736 GCF_049974805.1 Baaleninema sp. | reverse complement strand
CGGACTAACATTCTCACGTTTTAGCAGAGTTGCGACTTTTTGGAAAGTCGCCCTAGAAGGGGCGAGGCTTTAGACCCAATTTTTTGGTAAGGTCGTGAGGCGATCGATAACCCACTGCATCACGGTTTCGCCCAATCGCACGTTGTCGAGGCGATCGATCTCCCGAATTCCCGTGGGACTGGTCACGTTAACTTCAGTGAGATAGCCGCCGATGACGTCGATACCCACGAAGTACAAGCCGTCTCGCTTCAACGTCGGGGCGAGTTGACGGCAAATTTCCCGTTCTCGATCGCTGATTTCGGCTTTCGCCACCCGTCCGCCAACGGCCATGTTGCCGCGAAATTCCTCCCCGGTGGGAATCCGGTTCACTGCCCCGATGGGTTCCCCGTCGAGGAGAATAATCCGTTTGTCGCCGTCTTTGGCTTCGGGAAGAAACTGTTGCACCATAATCGGAATGCGACCGTAATTCGTACTCACTTCCATCAGCGAGTTGAGGTTGCGATCGCCCGCCGACAACATGAAAATACCTTCCCCAGCTTTCCCCCCCAAAGGTTTGAGGATAGCTTTACCCCGCTGGTTGACGAAGCCTCGGGCAACGGCTTTGTCTCGTGTGACGAGAGTTTCGGGAATGGCGTCTTTAAACTGCAACGCATACATCTTTTCGTTGGCTGCCCGCAACCCTTTCGGATCGTTTAACACCAGGGTTTTCGTGGGATCGACGTAATCCAGAATGTAGGTTGTATATAAATACGGAACGTCCACGGGGGGATCGGTTCGCATTAACACCGCGTCCATGTTTTCCAGCGGTTGCCAACTGGCTTCGCCGACGTCGTACCACAACTCGATCGCCACCCAGCGATCGCCCTCTAACTCTACGGGTTTAAACCTCGCCGGAGACAGCCAACCATAGGCTTTTCCCTCGACGACGCCGAGTTTCTCGGCTTGGGTAATCCAGACCTCGTGTCCCAGGGTTTGCACCGCTTCCATAAACGCGACGGTGGTATCGTGTCCGGGGTCGAGGTTTTGAATGGGGTCGATGATAAATGCAAATTTCACGGCAACCGTTCTCTGAGCCTGTGTTGAGTCTTATCGGGTAGGTGTTGTGACGCGATCGAATTTCTCGCGTCTTTCCTATTAAAGCGTCAAACGTCCCTCGCTTCGTCATGGGACTCGATCGCCCGTCTCGGGCTTCCCCTGATAGAAACACTGAGAATCGCCAATAGACTGCGAGGTTTTCTCCCCAAAAATACGGACAGCTCGGTTAGGATTCGTTTTTGCCGTTGAAATTCGGTCTCGAGGTCTCGATCGATCTCGAAATTTGCGTCAATTGAACGCTCGAATTTCCCAGCGATCTGGGTTGAAGTTGCAGGGAAATTTGACGAAAAAAATTGAGTGAGAAGGGAATCAGACAACTGCCAAACGACCGCGATCGCGCCCCCTCCCGGTTCTCTCCCACCGCCAGATCTGACACCTCTTCCAAAAATCCTGAATATAATGAAAATCGATCGCAATTTCGACGAACGAGGCCATTTATGTCGGTAACGCAATACCTCCACACCGCAATTCTCGTCTCTAACCTCGAACCTGCCGAACGCTTCTATACTGAAGTGCTGGGTTTGCTGAAGATCGATCGACCGATGACGTTCCCAGGAACTTGGTACAGCATCGGAGACGCCCAACTTCACCTCATCGTCGCCGACGGCTTTGAAGAAAACCTCGAAAACGCCGAAAAATGGGGACGCAACCGCCACGTTGCCTTTGGCGTCAGCGATTTACCCGCCGTCGAACAAAAACTTAGAATTGCAGGCTATCCTGTCCAAAGAAGCGCCTCGGGACGAGAAGCCCTCTTTACCCGAGATCCTGACGGTAACATTGTCGAACTCAGTGCCGTTTGAACGCGGTGGAAACGCGGTTGAGGTTTAGGTAAACCCATGAAAATCGTCGTTTACAGCTACAGCGATCCTCTTTACGAAGTACCGCCGCCTCCGGAAACCTGGGGTTGGGAAATCGATCGCATCTATAGCGATTTCGGCAAACGCCAGCAACTCCAACAGCTTCTCGAAGACTGTTCCCGCGACACGATCGCTTACGTTCTCGTGCGTCGCTTGGAAGAATTCGGCGAAACCGTCGAACAAGTCTTTCATCGACTCGATCGATTCGGCGAACTCGGCGTGCGCGTCGTCGCCACTGACGTACCCCTCGAAACCACCGACAGACGCAATCGCGCCGCCGTCTTAGAACTGCTGCAAAACCTACAAAAACAGCAACGCAGCCAACGCATTCGCCAAGGCCACGCCCGAAACCGCGTCAAAGCCCTTCCGCCCCCCGGAAAACCCCCCTACGGCTACCGTCGCGGCAAAGATCGCTATACCATCGATCGCAGTACCGCCCCCGTGGTTAAAGAGTTTTTCGATCGATTCCTCATCTACGGTTCCCTCCGAGGGGCCGTGCGCTACATCGCCCAACGCTACGGAAAGCGCATCTCCGTCACCACCGGACGCCGCTGGCTCACCAATCCCGTCTATCGCGGCGATCTCACCTACAACAACGGTACCACCGTCTCCAACACCCACGCCCCCATTATCTCCCGCGAAGAAGCCGCCCAGATCGATCGCCTCTTGCGCCGCAACCGACGCCTTCCCCCGCGCACCGCCAGCGCCCCTCGCGCCCTAGTGGGATTGGTGGTATGCGGCGAATGCGGCTCTTCGATGACCGTCGCCTGCGTCACCCGACGCCGCAAACCGGGAGAATATCTCTATTTACGACCGACGCACTGCCATCGCAACCCGAAATGCAAAAGTCTGCATTACGATGCCGTCTTGCAGCAAACCATCGAAACCGTCTGTCAGAATTTAACAGATGTTGCCGACGACCTTCCTTTACCCGACCTCGATGGCGCGAAAGCCGCCTTGGAACGGGATATCGTCAAACGCCAACAAATCCTCGACGCTTTACCGCCGTTGTTCGATGAAGGAATTCTCGATCGCGAAACCCTGCAACTGAGGTCTTACACCCTCAAATCCGAAATCGCCCATTTACAAGAGCAACTGTCGCAACTTCCCCCCGTCAACCTCCGAGAAACCGCAAAAACCGTCTCGATTCCGCAGTTCTGGCTCGACTTAACTGAGTCGGAACGGCGGTTTTATTTTCGCGAGTTCGTCCGACAAGTGGAAATCCATCGCGACGGTGACGATTGGCAGGTGCGGTTACAATTTCTGTTTCAGCCTATGTCTCACAATGAAGAGGTTTGACGGCCGTTTTCGGTACGAACGATCTCTGTGACCGACCGTCACAATTGACGGTGATGTTTGAAGGGAGATTTTTAAGGTATAATCCTTTCAATTTCGATCGAATTTTCATCTCCAAAACCCTTCATATTTTTTAACATAAAAAAAAGCTATTAGACCCAAAAGAAATTCCGACCGTTTCCCCCCTGGTGATTAGTAGAGGTATCGGTCATAATTGAGTATTATTCTCAGCTATTTTCAGTAGAAGCACGGAGGAAAGCGGCTATGTTTGCCAGTTGGTGGGGATTTTTACTGTTGACGCTGTTCAACGCAGCAGTTTGTTTGTTACTGCCCCGTCTCGTGACGCTCGATCGCGATCGATTGTTGCGTCGTCTCAAACCTGAAACGGTCGCCGTCAAGAACTCCGAAAATACGGTGTTTTCCGACCCGATAGGCTGATTTAAATCCCATTTGAATCACAATGAAGCTGCGCTTCTCCTCCCGAACTCGTCGTCACTCAATTCCTGAGATCGGGAGACTTTTCATGGAATGTCACATAGGCGAGGGAACTTTTTTCAAATTCCCCTCGTCGCACCCCCACAAACCTATAAATCTTTGTTATACTACAAACTAGAGGTAAGTCATTCGGGTACGGCGTTTACAGACGCAGTCTTACGATCTTCAAGACGATCTGAAAGTCATCCATCGAAACCGAACTCAACCCTCCGCTTTATCGGTTGAGAACCTCGGTTGAGAAATATCGGCTGAAAGCTGAATCTGAAAAGAGTCTCCCGACTTGACCGGCTTTGCTGTGTCGAAATCGATCGCGCGACGAAGAAGCACGATCGAGCAGTAGAGGCGTCGAGTCGGTATGCGTAGAAAACGTCACTCGAGACGGCTCGCGTGGAACTGGCGCGATCGGGGAAAGGTTTCAATACAACCTCGATCGCCAAAGTTGCATGGCGAGGCGTTGTCGTGCGTGCTGTCGAAACGTCGAGTAGCCGAGTGAAAGCTGCTGTTTGTCGTTTTGTCGTTTTATGGAGGTACGTTCGTGACCGATCGCTTGTCCCTCTCGCGGTGCATCGTTACGTTTTCAATTTGCTTGTTGGTGGCTTTGTTCGCCGTTTTGCCACCGTCGCTGCTGTTCTCGACGCTCTCTTCAGGACAGTCCCCGTCTTTAAAGTTTACCAAACCCTCGAGAATCCATCTCGATGGCGGTTCCTCGACGCCCCTCGCCTTCCCCGGCTTCGCCTTCGCCCCCCTCGCCACGCCATCCGGTGCGGCGTTTGAATTCGGCTACAGCGATACCATCGATCGACGAGGGGGAGTCGCCCAATTGAGCAAATTGCTCGATCGCTTGCGACGCCTGTTTTGGACCTTCGCCCAGCGTTGGCAAGCCCTACTCCAACAACCGGGATTGACCGCCCTCTTCGAAGCCAACTTTCCCCATAAAGGAAAAGATATGCTAGAGAGTGCTGCTTAGTCTCGAGTCTGCGTGAACCTTCGCTATCTCGTTCCCCTCTACGATCCCTCCGTTTCCGAATGGAGTTGGGAAGCCCGCCTGTTGCGCTGGCTGACCTTCTTCTGGCTCCTCGTGGGGTTACTCGTCCTGTTTTCCGCCTCCTATCCCAGTGCCTACGCCGAACTCGGCGACGGAACCTATTACTTCAAACGTCAAATTCTCTGGGCGATGGTGGGACTCGTCGGGTTTAACATCATCGTCCATACCCCCCTGCGTTTCTGGTTGTCGATCGCCCGTTGGGGACTGTTAGCCTTATTAGGATTGCTCCTCGTCATTCTCGTTCCCGGCTTGGGAACCACCGTCAACGGCGCCACTCGCTGGATTGCGATCGGTATCGTTCCCATCCAACCCTCGGAACTGATCAAACCCTTTCTCATTCTTCAAGGATCGATCGTTTTCGGACGCTGGAACCGCCTCAGCTTGAAAGAACGCCTCACTTGGTTGGGGGTTATGACCTTGGTTCTGGCTAGTATTTTGTTACAGCCGAACCTGAGTACGACCGCCATGTGTGGCATGATGCTCTGGTTGATGGCTATGGCGGCCGGATTGCCCTATCGCCTGTTGGGAGGAACTGCCTTCGCGGGGGTGATGTTGGCGGTTCTCAGCCTCAGCGTTAAGGAATACCAGCGACGCCGAGTCATGTCTTTTCTCAATCCTTGGGCGATGCCCGATCGAGACGGTTATCAACTGGTACAAAGCCTGATTGCCATCGGTTCCGGGGGATTTTGGGGTAGCGGTTTCGGGATGTCCCAGCAAAAGCTGTCCTATTTGCCGATTCAATACAGTGACTTTATCTTTTCGGTGTATGCAGAGGAATTCGGCTTTCTCGGTAGTTTCTTGTTATTGGTGTTTCTCTTGATTTACGGAACCCTAGCGTTGAGGGTTGCGTTGAAAGCGCCGAACATTGTTTATCAGCTAGTGGCTGTCGGCGTGATGGTGGCGTTGGTGGGGCAGTCGTTGATTAACATCGGCGTGGCGACGGGGGTACTGCCCACGACGGGTTTACCGCTGCCGCTGTTTAGTTACGGCGGGAGTTCTACTATTGCCAGTTTAGCGTCCGCTGGGTTATTGGTGTGCGTGGCTCGGGAAGGCAATGCCGCTTCGGTGGTGTCTCTGTCTCAGCAACGGCAAAAACGACAAAAGCGATCGAAATCGATTCGATCGCCCTTGAAACGATGATGGTGAAGCGGCTGCGCTAACGTTAAGAAATGCGACAAACAGCTTGGCTACCGAACAGAATGTCCTATCAGTGATATAATGAGATGTTGGCGGACGAAAATTGACCGAACACCTCGCTTCGATCGTTCAGTCACTGTCGGACGCCGCCCGAGACGATGACCTCAGCCCAAAATTCCCAGAGTGACACCTGGGGATTTTCGACTGCGATCGCCCCTCGCCCAAAGCTGACCGCTTTGAGGTCTCGAGACGGGACTGGCCAGAGGCGACGCCCGAACGCGAATTCACGAACCACTCGATTCTTCAGCCTTCCGGCGCACGAGGCGCAGCAGGAGATGGATGAAGAACAGGTAGCCCGTGGCGAGAACGAGAATCGTTAGAGAGAGATCGTCGAAGGTCATAGCAGTGTGAGAAGTGAGAAGCGGGACACAAAAGAGAGAGAACGCGAAAGCGGAACACAGCACAAACTCGCAGGATACTGAGCGCGATCGCCTCAGCCTGCAAGTTCCAAACCACCGTTGTCAAAGCCCGAAACCGAACTTCAGCCGCGAGAGATACGACCGAACCTCGCCTTACAAAGTGTTCGCGACAAATTGCAAGACTCACCGAGCAACCTGAGCAACCCGGCTTTGATATTCGGTTGAGGGGGTTGCGAAAACCTTCGCACGACCGACCTTCAGGAGGATGTCCCTTCGATCGTCTGTCTCTACTAACACAAGCCGAGCTTCGACAGGGCGAGAACGAGCAGGTTTTCCAACGCGCTCCTCACAACTGCACTCGCGTTGTAGGGGTATTTGGGGTTACAACAATCCTTACTCTTAATGTAACATAAAGTTCCGAGTTTTTCGGGAGATCCGGGGGTGGGACTTAATAAATCTTTAAGAAATGCGATCGAAAGCTGGTAACCCCGATTCCGAGAGCGCTTGTCGATAGAGAGCGAGGGTCGGAGGCGGGTGGATTCGGCGTTCCGGCGTTGACAGCGGAACCCAAAGCGCCTAGGTCGAGTCCCTTAAAGAAAACTTCCCTACTCGAGAGGCTTGGCTTAGAATAGAACCAGATATGTAAACTTTCGTAACTTAGCCCCTGAGTCAGCCGATCCCCATGACCTCAGTAACTGCACTCTTTTCCCCAGTTGAAGACGACCTGCGCGTCCTCAACCAAAACTTGCGAGAGCTTGTCGGGGCGCGTCACCCCATCCTTTTCGCCGCAGCAGACCACCTGTTCCAAGCTGGGGGCAAGCAACTGAGGCCGGCGATCGTGCTGCTTGTCTCGCGAGCGACGATGCCCGGAGACATCACCGCCCGACACCGAAGACTGGCCGAAATCACCGAAATGATCCACACCGCCAGTCTCGTCCACGACGACGTACTCGACGAATCGGAACTGCGACGGGGCATCCCCACCGTTCACAGCAGCTTTGGAAATCGAGTCGCCGTTCTCGCCGGGGACTTTTTGTTTGCCAAATCCTCCTGGTATCTGGCGAACCTGAACAACTTGGAAGTCGTCAAACTGCTCTCCCAAGTCATCGTCGATTTAGCAGAAGGGGAAATCCAGCAGGGGCTAAGTCGTTTCGATGCCGATTTGTCCCTCGAAGCGTACCTCGAGAAAAGCTATTACAAAACCGCCTCGCTCATTGCTAACAGCAGCAAAGCCGCCGGGGTTCTCAGCGGTGTCAGCCCAGAAATGGCCAACCACCTGTATCATTACGGTCGCGATTTAGGATTGGCGTTCCAAATCGTAGACGACATCCTCGATTTCACCGGAACCACCGAAACCCTGGGCAAACCCGCCGCCTCCGACTTGCGAAGCGGCAACCTCACCGCCCCGGTTCTCTACGCCCTCGAAGAACAACCGCTGCTCGAAACCCTCATCGCTCGAGAGTTCGCCGAACCCGACGATCTCGATCGCGCCCTGGCGATGATTCAAGAAAGCAACGGTATCGATCGATCGCGGGCCTTAGCCGCCGAACATACCCGTAAGGCGATCGAACATCTCGAATGCCTTCCCGCTTCCGAATCCCGCCAAGCCTTAAGCGACTTAGCCGACTACATTCTCCGCCGCCTGTATTAGAAATAAGAAGATGAGGAGACGAGCAGGTGATGGGGTCGTTGCGCTTCTTTCACCGCTCGACCTGCCCCCGACGGACTGTCCCTCGCTCTCCTCTTGGGGAAAGAAATATTAAACTGAAACGAGCGACTTCAGCAAACACAGCATCGAACCAACTTATGATTCCTACAGTTATCGAACAGTCCGGACGCGGCGAACGTTACTTTGACATTTACTCGCGACTGCTGCGGGAACGCATCGTGTTCCTCGGCGAACAAGTGACCCCCGAACTGGCGAACCGCATCGTCGCTCAACTGCTGTTCCTCGAAGCCGAAGACCCCGAACAGGACATTTACCTTTACGTGAATTCCCCAGGGGGTGCGGTTTCAGCCGGAATGGGCATTTTCGACACCATGAACCACGTGCGCCCCGACGTTTGCACCATCTGTCTGGGATTAGCCGCCAGTATGGGGGCGTTCCTGCTGAGTGCGGGAGCCAAAGGCAAACGCATGAGCTTGCCCCACTCGCGGATTATGATTCACCAACCCCTCGGCGGCGCCCAAGGACAAGCCGCAGACATCGAAATTCAGGCCAAAGAGATCCTTTATATTAAAGATCGCCTGAATCACTACCTGGCCGAACATACCGGCCAACCTCTCGAGAAAATTCAAGAAGACACCGAGCGGGATTTCTTCATGTCTGCTGAAGAGTCCAAAGAATACGGATTGATCGATCGTGTCATCACCCGCAGTCCTTCCGCGTCTCGTCCGACGGCTGTAGACGCTTAAGGTCAGTTAAGACTGGGCGTTAACTTTTAAGGCGTCGAAGTCGGTTGTGCCTGGAGATACTGCAAAAACGAGGAGAGTTCTGATCGCGTGAGTTGCTGTCGCGATCGCTTCCCGTAAGTTTGCTCCAGGTACAACCGACCCCGTTCCGCATCCCATCCCAAACGCCGCAATTCCAAGGTCGTTTGAACCATCAAATCCGAGTCGTCCGTCGGTTCGGAAGACTCGTTCTCTTCACTAGCCACAGCAGAGACGGGAGGCCAAACCGACGCCGAGGATGTCGTAGTCGCAGAAGATACCCCTTCCGTGGGCGTTGGAGAAGTTGCAGACGGCGTTGGCGTCGGCGAAGGTTCGATCGTCTCCGCTAAATCCAACATCAGCAGAACCCGTTCCCTGGCGCGATCTTCAGCCGCTTCAACAGAAGTCGCAGCGGCCATTCCCGACGCCAAACAGACCCCTTCGACTTCAACCGTGGCTCGAACGATATAGTTGCCCTCATGTATCGTCACCAGGTCGGCACACAAACTTCCCGAAGGATAGCGTTGGCGAAATAATTGCAACATAGCCCAAAATGTCGATCGACTCGCGAATCGCTTCTCAAGAAACCCGGTTTCTCCTTCGCCCTGAAGGAATTCCATCAAGAAATCGGCCTTCTGCATAAGTCCTAAGTTTAATTGTAGCGATCGAGTCCTGTCCCTGTGGAAGAGAGAGAAGAAGAAAAGTTGGTTCGCGCTTGACTCTTGACTCTTCACGGCTCTCCTGCCAAAAACCGTGCAAACTATGGTGTAAAATAGGCAGAAGTCGCCTCAGCTTCGCTCGTGTCGGCCGGTTCGTGACAAAAACGCTCCATCGAGTTCGGAACTGCACCCATCACGCGCCGATCTCCATTCGATACTTGCGCTTTTGCCGTGCGGATCGAGCGACAGTTATAACTTCCTTGGCGGTTCTTGGGCGGCCTCGAGGCTTCGACTCGATCGACGGCATTCCAGTCTCGAAGTCTCGTCGATCGCGCTCGGAGCCGTCTTTGTAGGTTCGAGCTGCGTTACTAGCCAATACAGATCGAGATATATAAGGATCACAGAATTGCATGAACTTTTCGATCGCAACACTCCTGTCCAACTTTCCAGACGATAAATCAGTCGCGCCCAAAGTCCTCGAAAAAAAACTAGACTGCGAAGCCACTCCCGACCTTCAAAAACTGCACATCGTCCTCGATGCCCTCGAACGGTCGGGAATTATTATGAAAGATCGCGGACGCTATCGACGGGACGATCGAGAAGAACTCGTCGAAGCCAAACTGCGGTGTTCGAGTAAAGGATTTTGCTTCGCCATCCAAGACGCCGAAGGCGCCGAAGACATCTACATTCGCGAATCCTATCTCAGTACCGCTTGGAACGGCGATCGCGTGTTAGTGAAAGTCATCAAAGAAGGCAGTCGCCGCCGCTCTCCCGAAGGAGAAGTGCGTTTGATTCTCGAACGGGCTAATCCCTCCGTCTTAGCCAGAGTCAAACAAGTTCCCGAAGGGGGATATCGTGCCGTTCCCCTCGACGATCGATTGCTGTTCGAGATCGACCTCGAAGAGGACGAACGCCTCAAAGATGCCGTCGATTACCTAGTTCACGTCGAAGTCCAACGCTATCCTTTGGGGTCGAAAGCACCCTTGGGGCGGGTGGTGCAAGTTCTCGGTAGCGACGCCGAAGCCGCCAACGACATCGATATCGTCTGTTGCAAACACGACCTACCGCGCAAGTTTCCCCAAAAAGTTCTCGACGCCCTTGAAGCGGTACTGCAACCCATCAGCGAAAAAGAAATCGGCGATCGCGTCGATTTGCGGCATCTCAACACCCTGGCCTTTGCCAGCAGCAACAGCGAAAACGAAGCCGTCGATCGCGCCTACACCCTCACCCGCAACAAAAAAGGCACCTGGCAACTGGGGATTCACCTGGCCGACGCCGCGCGTTTCGTGGCACCCGACTCTCCCCTCGATCGCGAAAGTCTCAAACGCGCCACCAGCATTTACCTAGGAGATATGGTGTTGCCCCTGTTTCCCGAAGGCTTCACCCAAAGCGTGGGCTTTGCCCCCGACGCCGATCGATTGGCGGTGTCGGTATTGGTGACCCTGGACGAAAACGGCGAAATCGTCGAATACGAAATTCAACCGAGCGTCGTGCGACTCGATCGCCTCGTCGATAACGACCTAGCCCGTCAAGTGTTCGATCGCCTCGAAGGCGAAGCCGAAAACAACAGCACCCCCGACGCTCCCACAGACCTCCTCAACGCCCTCGAAGAGTTCGCCAGCGTCAGCCAACTCCTGCGGGAACAGCGGTATCAGCGCGGGTCTTTCGATCTCACCCTACCCGAAACCCACAACCACTTCGACGACGAAACCCCCCTCGGCGTCCCCGTGTTCGCCCCCGAATCTCGCGGCCGTGACTGCCTGTACGAATTCGTGATGTTGGCCAACCAACTGGTGGCCGAACATCTCAACGCTTTGGGCGTTCCGGCCTTGTACGAGATCGCCCCCGTCCCCGACTTAGCCGACGTACAAGACGCCATCAAACTGGCGGGGAACATGGGAGTGGAACTATGGCTCGAAGACGAAGAAGAAGTCTATCCCAGCGACTTCAAACAGTTTTCCGAACAGTTCGCCGAGTGCGAAGACGCCAAAATTCTCAACTATCTCCTCGAAGCGATCGTGCGTCCGAGTTACTACAGCACCCAACCGGGAATGCACTTCGGTTTAGCCCTCGAAGAGGGGTACACCCACATTAACGCTCCCTTACACCGCTATCTCGACCTGTTCGTACAGCGGGTGTTACACGCCGTGTTCGAGAAAGGCCGCGATCGCCGCACCACGCGATCGAAAGAGCGAGTCAACCTGCGCCATTCCTCCTGTCACGGAAAAATTAACTGGAACGTCTTACCGCCGGACTTGCATCACGAATTTGAAGAACGTCTAGCGGGATTGGCCATCGCCCTCGGCGAACGGGAACGGCTGGCTCTCGAAGCGGAAACCGACCTCAACGGCTTGCAAAAAGCCGGAGCGATGAAAGAGCGAACCGGAGAAATCTTCCGAGGATTGATTACCGGCGTGCAGTCTTACGGCTTCTTCGTGGAAATCGAATCCGGCGAAAACGGCGCGGCTCCGGCTCGTTTAGAAGGGTTGGTTCACGTCTCCTCCCTCAAAGACGACTGGTACGAATATCGATCGCGCCAACAAACCCTCGTCGGACGCAAAAACCGCAAACAGTATCGCCTCGGCGATCGCGTAGACGTACAGGTGAAAAGCGTCGATTACTACCGCCAGCAAATCGACTTAGCCCCCGTCGGCGGCGGTAGCGAAGCGCCCCTGACGGACGACGATTACTTCGGCGAAGAAGAGTAACGACCTGGCTGGACGCGAAGAAACGCTGACAGATAAACCATGAACGAGTTCAAACATCCCCGACCCCTCGTCGTCGGCGTTTCCGGGGCGTCGGGGTTAATTTACGCCGTGCGAACCCTCAAATATCTCTTGCAGGCTGAGTATCGCGTCGAACTGGTGGCCTCGAAAGCCGCTTATATGGTTTGGCAGGCGGAAGAGGGGGTCAAAATGCCGGCCGACCCCGAGAAACAGGCCCAGTTTTGGCGGGACAAGGCGGGCGTCGAAACGGGGGGGTTTCTGCGCTGTCACCCCGCAGGAGACGTGGGGGCGAACATCGCCAGCGGCTCCTTTCGGACCCTGGGAACCCTCGTGATTCCCTGTAGCATGAGTACCGTGGCCAAACTAGCCAGCGGCGTCAGTTCCGATTTGTTGGAACGGGCGGCTGACGTGCAAATGAAAGAAGGCCGTAAACTGGTAATCGTACCGCGAGAAACGCCTTTGAGTTTGATTCACCTGCGGAACCTCACCACCTTGGCGGAAGCGGGAGTTCGTATCGTCCCAGCGATTCCCGCCTGGTATCACCAGCCTCGCACCATCGAAGATTTGGTGGATTTCGTGGTGGCTCGGGCGTTAGACCAGCTCGAGATCGATTGCGTTCCTCTCAAACGCTGGAAAGAAGACGCCTAGCAGTTTTCGGGAAACCACCCCATGAAGCGAAAGTCGAAATTATCTCTGTTTGGGTTGGTGGCGATCGCCCTGGCGACAGTATTTGTCGTGCAGAACAGTACGCCTGTCGTGGTGTTGCGCTGGTTTGGGCTGCGATCGATGGCTTTACCGCTGGGGGTGTGGGTGGTGTTGGCGGCGTTGGCGGGGGTGTTGACGGCGATGCTGTTGGCGTGGCTGTTTCGGCCGTCTCGAGGGTGGAAAGGTGGCTCTTCGGACGTTCCCCCGTCGGATGTTTTCTCCGAGAAGGGGAAAAACCGTTCCGTTGCACCGCAAGCCTCTCGCAATTGGGTCGATTTGGAACCGGACGAGACCGAAGAGATGGAGGCGGGGACTGAGACGGTGGCTTACGAGCCGATGTCGGCTGCGTCCCATCGTCCGGCGTTCGCTCGCTTGCCAGAAGATCCCCAGGACTTCGAGCCGGAATACGAACCCGAAGCAGAAGTGTGGGACGATGAAAACTGGGAAGCGCAAGAGTACCCGGGTCAGTATCGGGAGTACCAGGAGTACGCCGAGGAAGAGACGGGTTCGCCGCAGGACTTCGGCGATCGCACTTACGAAGTCCAACAACGCCCCGTTGAGTCCTATCGCGAAGGCACTTTGTATTCCTACAGTTACGAAAAGCAGGAAGTTCCGCCGCCGAGAGAGGTGGTTTCTGATGCGGACGATGCCAGTCGAGCGGAGATTCTTTCTGAAGAGCCAGTGTCCCAAGACCGGGAGACGCTCGAAGCCTTTGCTGAAGGGCCGTTCGTCTCCTCTCCCGATCGAGAAGACGAGGGGTTAGAGGAGGAGTCGGTGGCGGCCGACTGGGAAGACGAGGCAGAGTGGAACGACGAAGGGGTTGAAGCCGACCTCGACGAGACGCCGAGGATACCTCGGGAGCGCGATCGCCGCCAGAAGCAAGACGCGCCCCTTGACGACTGGACGCAACCCAACCGAGACGACGATCTCGACTGGTAAAAAGTGGCGAGTCGAGACATCTCTTGCTTCGCGGTGGTTCCGACAAGATCGGGTTTTCTGCGCAGGAAAATTCCGTCTCCTCTGAAGAAAGTTCCTTCAGGATTTTAAGCGGCTGTTATGGCACTTTTCTGCAATTTAGAGCTAGAACTCGAGCTTTTTTAGTCTATCATTTCTGGGTTTTGCGAAGTTTATATACTTTTAATATTTAAGATGCTTGAGGCAGTAAAAATTAAAAATTGCAGCTTTAAAACACCAGTTTCTTTCAACCCCATTTTTTGCCATAGCCCGTGCGATCGCCATCGATCGCTCCCGAAGCCATCCCCTCGCTCAAGTATAACGATATATGAAAATAGACTCAAAATTCGATCGCGAACCCCGATAAATCTGCCAAACTAAAACTAGGGCTTCAACTTACTTTAGATGCGAGTGGGTGGCTCGAAGTCAGACACCGAGCCAAACTGTATGTCAGACCTCGTTACCGATCCCGGTCATTTACTGTACCGAATTACACAGTGTATTCGACAATCGTTCGCTCGAGCAGAGCGAAACTCGACTGTCGCATCTCATCGCGAACAGTTACTCCCCCAAATTTTCAAAACCTGTGTCGAAGAAATACAAGAGTTTCTCAAGGTCGATCGAGTCAATCTCTATCGTTTCGACGCCGACGGCAGCGGTGTGGTGGTGGCCGAGTCCACCGCCCCCGAAGGTCTTCCGGCACTTCTGGGGTTGCACTTTCCCCCCGAAGACATTCCCCCCGCCACGCGGGTACAACTGACCCAAATTCGCCAAAGCCTCGTCGCGGACCTGGGGAGCGGGCGTAAAACCCTGTTTCGAGGACCTTTCGAGAACCGCAACGATACCCCCTCGAACCCAGAAGACGAAGAGCGGGCGATCGATCCCTGTCACGTCGAATATCTCAAAGCGATGGGCGTCGCAGCCACCCTAACCGTTCCCCTCCTCTACCGAAATCAGTTATGGGGTCTCCTGAACGTCCACCACCGCCAACCCCGGGAGTTTTCGCGACTCGAACTCCAAACCGTTCAACTCGTCGTCGATCGCATTGCCATTGCTGTCGCCCAATCCGAACTGCGCTTTACCACAGAACAGCAAATTCGTCAAGAGTCCGCTCTCGAACGAATTGCCACCCTTCTCAACCAAGACCGAGGCGGCTCGGAATGCCAACAAAAAATACTGGCCGTAGCCATCGACGCCCTCAACAGTTGCGGGGGGCGATTGTACCTCTGTGCCAATCCCACAGACAGCAGCGGGCAACTTTACCGCTACGGCGACGAGGCGGCTTGCAGCGCCCTAGAAACCGATCCTCGCTGGCGTGAAATCTTCCTCAACCTCAACCCGCCTACCTCCGAGGACTTCAACCTCGCGCCCCGCATTTTCAACGCCGAAAACTGGACGACCCAAACCGAACTGTCCCTGTTGAACGACGCCTTCGCCGAGACTCCTATTCGTTCGGTTCTCGTCGTTCCCCTACAGTATCAAAGCCAGTGCGTCGGTTATCTGAGTCTTTTTCGTCGAGGCGAAGACACCGAAATTTGGTGGGCGGGACAATCCAATCCCGAGGCGACGGTCGATCGCCCTCGAGCCTCCTTCGAGGCGTGGCGAGAATTCAAAAAAGCCCAAGTCCCCGTTTGGGACAACGAGGATCTCAAACTCGCCCGGACGATCGCCATTCATCTCTACGTGGCCGTCGTCCAACAGCGTCTCAGTGCCATGTTGCACTATCAAGTCTCCCACGACCCGCTCACCCACCTCCCCAACCGCTTTCTCTTCGACGAACGCCTCTCCCTGGCGCTCCTCGAAGCCCAACACCGAGACCGGGCGATCGCCGTAGGCTTCCTCGATATCGATCGCTTCAAAGCCATCAACGACAGCTTCGGCCACAGCGTCGGCGATCGCCTGCTCAAAGAAATTAGCAAGCGACTCCTCAACAGCTTGCAAGAAGACGACTTTCTCGGTCGTTGGGGGGGCGACGAACTGATCTTTATTTTCGGACCGACCAGTTGTCACCAGGGAATCGCCCAAGTCGCCCAAAGAGTCCTCGAGACCCTCCGCGCTCCCTTCGACCTGAACGGTCGAGAACTGTACGTGACGGCCAGTTTGGGCATCGCGATCGCGCCCAACGACGGACAAGACGCCCCCTCGCTCCTGCAAAACGCCGATGCGGCCATGGCCTGGGCCAAAAAACAGGGCAAAAACAATTATCAAATTTACTCCTCCGACATGGGGGAGGCCAACGCCGACCTGCTCGGTTTAGAAATCGAGTTGCGAAAAGCCATCTCTCGCCACGAATTTTTCTTACAATACCAACCCCAAATCGACCTGGGTAGCGGTTCCATCGTCGGAGTCGAAGCCCTCGTGCGCTGGCAACACGATCGCCTAGGATTGGTCTCGCCGGGACAGTTTATCCCCATCGCCGAAGAAACCGGGGATATTTGCGCCCTCGGCGAATGGGTGCTGCGAACCGCCTGCCAACAGCATCGCGCTTGGGTAGAAGCAGGCTTTCCCCCCATCAAAATGGCCGTCAACCTCTCGGCCCGGCAGTTTCAGCAACCGGATCTCGTCCGCAGCATCGTCGCCATCCTCGACGAAACCGAGATGAACGCCAGCTATTTAGAAATCGAAATTACCGAAACCACCGCCGTCAAAAACCTCGACTTAACCGTGGGAGTATTGCAGAAACTCCGACAGATGGGCATTCAAATCGCCATGGACGATTTCGGAACCGGATATTCCTGCTTGAGTTTCATCAAACAGTTTCCCCTCGATACCCTGAAAATCGATCGCTCCTTCGTGCGAGATCTGACCCGCGATCCCAGCGACGCCGCCATCGCCAAAACCATTGTCGCCCTGGGACAGGGATTGAACCTCATCGTCCTGGCCGAAGGGGTCGAAACCACCGAACAGCTCGAATTTCTCAAATCCATCCACTGCGATCTCGTTCAGGGGTATCTGTTCAGTCGGCCGGTGACGGCTGATAAAGTCCCCCAACTGTTCCATCACTGGCCGGTCTTTCGGGGCATTGAAAAAGTCCCCGTGCGCCGTCGCCACCTTCCCGCCGATCTCGACAGCCCCAAGAGCCGCGAACCCGTTTCGGGAAACTTACGCCAACGAGTGCGAGAACTCGAAGCGGAAAACGAGCAGTTAAACGAAAAACTCCAACAACTCGATCGCACTAGCCAGCTCCTCAACCGCAAACTCCGACAGTTTCGCCAACTGGCTCGACTCTCGCAAGAGGCCGCCAGCGGGAAAAGCCTAGAACAACTGGCCGAACTGGCGGCGGTAAGTATCCGTCGCGGTTTGAACGTCGATCTGGCGCTGGTCTATCGTTACGATGGCGACGAGAATCCCCTGGTGTTGTCCCAGTCTAGCCGAGATGCCACGATCGCCGTTTGGGACTTTCCCTTAGCCGCCCCAACCCTCGACCCATTCGTGGAGACGCTGTCCTTGGATAGCGTCAGCGCAAGTCGCGTTAAAGCCGACGAAGCCGCTCTGTTATCGAGTTACGGTGTGCGAGCCAGTCTCGTCGCCTCGATTCGGTCTCGCGAGCGAGTCTGGGGCGGCGCGATCGCCCATCAATGTTTCGAACCGAGACCCTGGACGAAGGACGATCGCAAATGGTTGCAACAGATGACCGAGGTGCTGTCGGTGGCCCTGGCCGACGAGAAGGGATTCAAACCCGTTTCCTTCAATCTCGACCCGATCTCGCAACTCGCCGATCGACAGAGTTTCGAGTTGCGGCTGGCTCGGGAATGGCAACGCCTCCAAGCCACGCGATCGAGCCTATCGGTGGTGATGGGACAGATCGATCGCTGGCGATATTACCGACAGCTATACGGAGATCGAGCCTGCGATCGCTGCTTGAGCGCCATTGCCGACCTGTGGCGCAGCCGCTTGAGCCTCAGCGGGAGCGCCATCGCCCGATACGACGACCTCACCTTTGCCGTCTTGTTGCCCTATTTCGACAGCCAACAAGCCATCGCTGTGGCTGAAGACTTGCGGGGGAGCCTTCGCACCCTGGCGCTGCCTCATTCAGCCCCCTCTCTCGATTGCACGGTCTCTTCGAGTTACGTCACCCTGAGTCTGGGCGTTGCCACGGGAGTAGGCAACGGGACATCCCAGCCAAAAGTCCTTCTCGAAGCCGCACAAACCGCCTTGAATCGTGCTAAATCCGAAGGCGGCGATCGCGTAGTTTTACAGGCGTGTTACGATTTGGGGTCGAAGCGCCAAGGAGGTGAAGCGATCGGCTAACGGTTGCCCTTTTCCGTCCGGCCTTACCGTTACCTGTCAGCGCACTCTATATTATTGATTATCATGTCTGGTAGAGGTTGACCAACCGCCTACCCAACAGATTGACCCACTGCGACATCTCGAGTTTTCAATCGCGGCGTCTTGAGTCGAACGTTTTAGGGAGTGCGTATTACCATCGAAGTGCGATGAAGTCGGGTCGTTTGAAGCACGAGAGGCTGGTGGCATCGTCCCCAGCAAGCGCGGCGCAAGCGACGGTCGCAACGCCAAATTTTTTGTTTTCCTATGCCCAACGGCGAAAATTCCCCCGTATCGTCCACTATTCCCCACGACGCAATGAGTAGTCCTTCTCCCCAGGTGTCGAAAGGCAACATCCTGATCGTTGACGATACACCAGCCAATCTGGAACTGCTCAATACCATCCTGACGCGGGCGGGGTACGATGTTTGCGTGGCAGTGGACGGGACCACGGGGTTAGAAGGCGCTCGCTACGGCAAGCCGGATTTGATTTTACTCGATATTATGATGCCGGGGATGAACGGCTACGATGTTTGTCGCCACCTCAAAAAAGACGACACGACTCGCGACATTCCCGTAATTTTTATCAGCGCCCTCGACGACGCCCTCGATAAAGTCCGGGCGTTTACCGTCGGCGGTACTGATTATATTGCTAAGCCGTTTCAGTTTAAAGAGGTGTTGGCGCGGGTTCAAAACCAACTGACGATTCGAGATCTACAGCAACAACTGCGCGATCGAAACGCCCGCCTCCAACAAGAAATCCGCGATCGAACCGTCGCCGAAGCCGAAGTCCGACAGCTTAACGAACAACTCGAACAGCGAGTGGCGCAACGCACCGCCGAACTCGAATCAGCCAACCGCAAACTGGAACGGGAAATCCTCGAACGCAAGCGGGCCCAAGAACAACTGATGTACATGGCCCTGCACGATTCCCTCACCGGATTGCCCAACCGGGTGCTGTTGATGGAACAGCTCGATAAAGCCCTGGAACTGGCCAAAACCTCTGCCGATTATAAGTTTGCCGTTTTGTTCATCGACTGCGATCGATTCAAAGTCGTCAACGATTCCCTAGGACACCTAGCCGGCGATCGCCTCTTGAGTCTGATTTCCCATCGCCTCGAACTCTGTTTGCGTCCCGTCGATACCCTCTTTCGCCTCGGCGGAGACGAATTTACCATCCTCCTCGACAATATCGACAGCCTCGACGACGCCATCGCCACCGCCGAAACCATCCAAGAACAACTGACCTCCCCCTTTCACGTCGACGGCCACGAAGTCTTCATCGGCGCCAGTATCGGTATCGTCTTGGGAACCGCCGAATACGAACGCTCCGAGCATATCTTACGAGACGCCGACGCCGCCATGTACTGCGCCAAAGACTTGGGAAAAGGCCGCTATCGCGTCTTCGACACCGGAATGCACGTGCGAGCGGTCAACTTTTTACAATTGGAAACCGACTTGCGCCGCGCCCTAGAACGGGAAGAATTTTGCGTTCACTACCAACCCATCATCGACTTACGCAACGGGAAAATTGCCGGGTTTGAAGCCTTAGTGCGCTGGCTGCATCCCGAACGGGGATTAGTCTCCCCCGTGCGGTTTATTCCCGCCGCCGAAGAAACCGGACTCATCGTTCCCATCGGGGCTTGGGTGTTGCAACAAGCCTGTTCGCAACTGCACCAGTGGCACCAGCAGTTTCCCCACGCCCGACATTTGACGATCGCGGTGAATATTTCTGTCAAGCAGTTCGCCCAAACCGATCTGTTGCGACAGATCGATTCGATTCTCGAAGAAACCGGACTCAACGGGAAATTTTTGAAATTAGAAATTACTGAAAGTACCATCGTTGGTAACTACCAAGCGGCGAAAGCCGTCCTCGAGGAACTCCGCAACCGTCGCATTCAACTGAGTATCGACGACTTCGGCACCGGATATTCCTCCTTGTCCCACTTGCACCGCCTCCCGGTGGATATGCTCAAAATCGATCGATCCTTCGTCGATCCCATCGACGACGACAGCGACGAACGGGAAATCGTGCAAGCCATCGTCACCCTCGCCCACAGCTTAAATATGCAAGTCATCGCCGAAGGCGTCGAAACCGCTGTTCACGTGGCGCAGTTGAGAAACCTCGGTTGTGAGTTCGGACAAGGGTATTATTTTTCCAAGCCCCTCGATTGCGAGGGTTGCACGGAAACGATCGCCAGCGATCCGCAGTGGTAAACTCACAAGCGTTCGAGGCGATCGCGCAAGTCACTTTAACGCAACTATGACTAAAAACGTCACTATTTTAGGAACAGGGGCCTGGGGAACCGCACTCGGCCATCTCGCCAACTACGGCGATAACCGCGTCACGTTCTGGTCGCGTCGCGGCGAACTGAGTCTGGAAGAATCGATCGCCAACGCCGACGTTCTCGTATCGGCCATTTCCATGAAAGGGGTCGCCGAAACCGCCGAAAAAGTCAGTAACATCGGACTTCTCAGCCATACGATTATCGTCACGGCCACCAAAGGACTCGACGCGGCCACCACCCGCACCCCCTCACAAATTTGGCAAGAAACCTTTCCCAACCGTCCCGTCGTCGTCCTCTCAGGTCCGAATTTATCCAAAGAAATCGAGGCGGGACTTCCGGCCGCCACCATCGCCGCCAGTCGCGATCTCTACGCCGCCGCAACCATTCAAACGGTGTTTTCCTCCGATATTTTCCGCGTCTATACCAACACCGACCCTATCGGTACCGAACTCGGCGGCACCTTGAAAAACGTCATGGCGATCGCCTCCGGGGTTTGTGACGGATTGAACTTGGGAATTAACGCCAAATCCGCCCTCTTGAGTCGCGCCTTAATCGAAATCGTGCGCGTCGGGACGACAATGGGCGCCGATGTCGAAACCTTTTGGGGACTGTCAGGATTGGGCGACCTTCTCGCCACCTGTAACAGTAACCTCAGCCGCAACTATCGCGTTGGCTACGGTTTGGCACAAGGGAAATCCTTAGACGCCGTTCTCGAAGAAATTCAAAGCACGGCTGAAGGGGTTAATACCACCAACGTCCTCATCGATTTGGCACGCAAACAAGAAGTTGAAGTGCCGATTTCTTACCAGGTTTATCGACTCCTAAACGGTAAAATCTCCCCCGAAGAAGCGGTCGCTGCTTTGATGGAACGGGATTTAAAACCGGAAGTCGTAACGCCCGAGGAATAAGACAAATAGCGTTTTAAACGGGTGCATCTCACTTTTGTAAAAATATGAGTTTGCAGTAGGTTGGGTGGAGCGATAGCGAAACCCAACAACAGATCGATTCAGCATAGAGAATCTAATCTGATAAATTTACATTTTTGAGATGCACCCGAAACCGGGGATATCGATCGATGTTTTTTTAGATGTCCTCGACTTAAACTATACCCGGTTTAAAAAAAATTGCAAAAACCTAAATCTTTATCCAAAACCGCATTTTTTAACGACAACAAAAACCTCCGTGTCCTCTGTGTCTCGGTGGTGAATCAAACCGTCAAGTTCTCAATCCCAAATCTTCTATGAGTGCCGAATTAATCTGCGTCGGAACCGAACTTCTTCTCGGCGACATTCTCAACACCAACGCCCAATATATCGCCCAAGAACTCGCCCGTCTGGGGATTCCCCACTTCTATCAAAGCGTGGTGGGAGACAACCCCGATCGCCTCAAACAGGTGATTCAAACCGCGATCGATCGATCGAACCTCCTCCTCTTCACCGGAGGACTCGGACCCACCCCCGACGACCTCACCCTCGCCACCATAGCCGAATTCTTTAACACAGAACTTGAAGAACGTCAAGAAATTATCGACGACATTCAACAAAAATTCACACAACGGGGACGAACCATGTCCCCCAGCAACCGCAAACAAGCCCTATTACCCCGAGGCGCGGAAATCCTGCCCAACCCCATCGGCAGCGCCCCCGGCATCATCTGGCAACCGCGCCCCGACGTCACAATACTTACCTTTCCCGGCGTTCCCGCAGAAATGCGGCGAATGTGGCACCAAACCGCCGTTCCCTACCTGAGACGTCAAGGCTGGGGCAAAGAACTCTTTTACAGTCGCCTGTTGAAATTTTGGGGAATTCCCGAATCAGATCTCGCCGAAAAAGTCTCGCACCTGCTGAATTCCGTCAATCCCACCGTCGCCCCCTATGCCAACTATGGCGAAGTCAAATTGCGAGTTTCGGCGCGGGCGATGTCGGAAACCGAAGCCCAGGAACTCATCAATCCCGTGGCCAAAGAAATTCAAGAAATCGCCGGGTTGCACTATTACGGTGGCGACAGCGACACCCTGGCGTCGGTGGCGGGGCAGTTGTTGCAAACGCGAGGCGAAACCCTCGCCGTCGCCGAATCCTGTACCGGGGGCAGTTTGGGCAAAGCCTTAACGGAAATTCCCGGCAGTTCCACCTATTTTTGGGGCGGCGTCATCGCCTACGACAACCGCATTAAAGAGCAGTTACTGGGGGTGAGTCGCGAGGATTTAGCCACCTATGGGGCAGTGTCGGCGACGGTGGCGAAACAGATGGCGTCGGGGGTGCGCGATCGATGCCGAACCGACTGGGGCATTGGCATTACGGGCATTGCGGGGCCGGGTGGCGGAACCCCCGAGAAACCCGTGGGGTTAGTGTATATCGGTTTGGCGTCTCCCGACGGAACTGTGGAGAGTTTCGAGTATCGCCTTGGGGATACGCGGGGGCGAGATTGGGTGCGTCGCGTCAGCGTCAGTCACGCCCTCGATCGCCTGCGGCGGCGGTTGCGCGGGTAATCCCGTCAATTCGCCCGTTTCCCAAGATCGGCGGTTATGCTGGGGGTAAACTGCTGTAATTGGGAGAGAGAGCAGATGGAACCGATCGAATGGGGATTGGCGGCGATCGCGGCGGTGATGTTGAAGAAAGCGGCCGAAACCACCAGCGAGACAGTGACGAAAGAGATGCTGTCGGCGGCGTTCCCTCCCGTGAAGTCCACCGCCACAAAACTCTCAACGCAGTTGCGCGATCGCGTGAGTTGGTTCGGCGATCGCGTACAGAAACGACTTCCGGCGGAAGAAAACCCCTTCGACCACCCGGAACTGTTGGCGGAAATGGTAGAAGTGGAAGTCGAAGATCCCGAAATGGCGGCGGTTTTGGAGGAAGTCGAGGCGCAACTTCCCCCTATGGAAATTAAGATCGATCGCCGCAAGCAACAAGGTATCGTGTTGACATCCTCACCGCCGAAGGAAGGACGGTGATTCCCAAACCTCGCGATTTGGGTTCCTGCTTCCTTCCCTTACGGGTTTTTCGCAGTTGCTCTCCGGATCGAGATCCTTCAAGTCTTACACTCGCTTCACAGGCTGTAACGGTGTGTCCCACCGCCAAAAGATTCTGTGCGGCGTTGATGTCCCGGTCGTGAACCGTCCCACATTTCGGACAAGTCCACTCTCTGACATCCAACGCCATCGAATCGGCTTTGTGTCCGCAACATCCCCCCTTTAGTTCCCCCCTTAATAAGGGGGGTTAGGGGGGATTCGGGAACCATCGATCTACCTTGACGAGCGTTCGTCCGTACCACTGACATTTATAGTCCAGTTGGTTGACGAACTCTCCCCACGCACAATCCCAGATGTGTTTGGCGAGTTTGGGATTTCTCACCATCCCTATCCCCC
>NZ_JBNGCO010000081.1:0-24030 GCF_049974805.1 Baaleninema sp. | reverse complement strand
CAAACCGTGAGGTCTGGAGAATCGCCGCTCTTTTAAGGCGGCGAGTATGTCAAGCACCCTACCCATTCTCTCATCATCCCCTCATCCCCTCATCCCCCCATCCCAAAAGATCCCCGGCATCTCGAAGATGTCGGGGATCGGGGTAGATTAATGCTATTGGTGGAAGGGTTTACGCAAACTTGGCGATGCGGCGTTGATAGCGCAGATCGGCTTTAGCGTATAGTTGACGCAGTTGAACGATGCGCTCTTTCCACTGTTTGAGGGTGTCCACGTCGGGAGATTTCAGATAAGCCTGAAACGCTTCGCGTTCGGCTTCTACCAAACGCTGACACAGCAGAACCGCTTCTTGAACCAGAGGATTGTGGTGAGACGGAGGCGTGGGGTTAGGATTGAGGGTTTTGTACAGGTAGTACAGAAAATCGATCGCGATGAAGCTCCCCACAAAGCTCGGAATCGCAACGATGAGAAATTTAAGTTGATTCATAACGCAGCCAAAATTGAAACCAACGACCTGGCACAACCTTAGCATTATTAGGAGATCGCGAGGAGGTGAGGAGGTGAAGAGGTGAGGAGGTGAAGAGATGATGGGATGACGAGAAACTGTTTTCCGTTCCCCGTTTCCTATTCCCGGCTTCCTATTTCCTGCTCCCTATTCCCTTCTTGACAGCGTTCGAGAAGGTCCAAAATCGCTCGTTCTTGGAAGGTTTTGACCAGTTGCGAGATTTTATGGAAGAAGGGAAGATATTTCTCCTCTTCGGCGGCGAGTTGTTGGGCGCGTTTTTTAATGCCTTTGAGATGGCCGCGCTTGGCCATGTGCAACAAGTCCTCTAACTCTTCCGGCGGCGGACTCACCCAGTTCTCCTCGTCGAACTCAACCGTCAAGTTCTCGGGTTGAGAGTGCAGGTGAGACGCATTCGCCGTTGGCTCGTCCGGGCGAACTTCGGAATACACCCAATCTAGCTTCAGATGAAGTTGCAGCAGGTCGAGTAACTCCTCGACTTGGACGGGTTTGGGAAGGAAATCGTCGCCTCCTGCGTCTTGGCTGCGAGATTTGTCGATTTCAAAGACGCTGGCCGACGAGGTGATAATCGGCACGCTCTGGAAGTCTGGCAGTCGGCGCAAGGCTTGTATCATCTTGAAGCCGTCGAGTTGCGGCATGACCAAGTCAGTGATAATTAAATCGGGGCGATGTTGCTGGGCTAACTCGAGTCCTTCCTGTCCGTCTTGGGCTTCCACCACCTGGAAACCGAGGGGCGCGAGTAACTGCACCACGACGGATCGATTTTCCCATTTGTCATCCACCATGAGAATGGTTTTTGGGGAACCCTGGTAGCCTTCGATTTTGTCGTACCGGGCAGCGGCGACGTTTGCCCAATCCCGCGCGACGGGTAAGACTAAATCGAACCAAAAGGTACTCCCCTGTCCCAAGACGCTGCGAACTTGGATTTCTCCTCCCATCAAGGTCACGATTTTTTGGGCGATCGACAGTCCCAATCCGGTCCCTTCTGCCATGCGATGGGCTGCTCCCACTTGCTCGAAAGGATGGAAGATTTTCTCAATTTGGTCTTCGCTCATGCCAACTCCGGTATCTTCGATCTCGAAGCGGACTTTTGCTGCCGCTTCGCCGGAATCTTCGGTTTGGGTGTGGGCGATGACGCCGACTCGGAAGCTCACCGCCCCCCGTTTGGTGTACTTGACAGCGTTCCCCAGCAGGTTGATGAGGACTTGGCGCAGTCGCTTTTCGTCGGTGCGGATGGCTTCGGGCAGTTGGGAGGTGGCTTGATAGTTAAAGCTTAAGCCTTTCTGGGTGGCGCGAATCTGACAGATTTCTGCGACCCCCGTTAGAAATGCCGGAAAGTGAAATTCGCTTTCGTACAGTTCCATTTTCCGGGCTTCGATTTTGGATAAGTCGAGAACGTCGTTAATCAGCGTCAGCAGGTGAGAGCCGCATTGGTGGATGATTTCGACCCCCTGTCGCTGTTGGTTGAGGTCTGGGCTGCGTTGGAGGATTTGGGCGTAGCCGAGAATGCCGTTGAGGGGCGTCCGCAGTTCGTGGCTCATGTTGGCGAGAAATTCGCTTTTGGCGTGGTTGGCGGTTTCGGCGGCTTCTTTGGCTTCTTGCAGTTGTTGGGTGCGCTCTTCGACGCGCTCTTCGAGATGGCGGTTGGTTTCGGCGAGGGCAGCAAAGGAGCTTTGCAGTTGCGTCGTCATCTGGTTAAAGGCATGGGAGAGGTCGTACAGTTCTCGGATGCCGTTTTCGTGGACGCGGCGATCGAAGTGGCCTCGGGCGATGTCGCCACTGGCTTGGCTGAGACGTTCGAGGGGACGGGTCATGCGACTGGCGGTCCAAATCCCCAATCCGGCGGTGATGACGAGGGCTACGGCACAGAGGGCGATGGTGCTGCGGGTGTTGGCGTTAATCTGAGCCATGAAGTCGGCTTCGGGAACGACGACCACGATGAGCCAGTTGAGACCGACGGCGTCTTTGTCGGTAAAGGGTAAGATTTGGGCGAAGTAGCGATCGCCCTGGTGTTTCCAATTTAAGGCGTCTGCTTGCGGCACTCGTTCCCAGTTGTCGTAGGTTTGGGTCAGGTAACGTGCGGTTTGGCGGACGAGGGGATCGTCGAATTCGTTGGCTCGGACGCGCTGGGGTTTCGGTTGGGCGAGCTTGAAGGGCGATGCTTCGGCGGAACTGGCGACGAGATGTCCGCTTCGATCGACGATAAAGACTTTTCCCGATTCGCCGACTTTTAAGGTTCGTAGGAATTCGCTGAGTTGTTCGATACTCCAGTCGATGGCTAAAATGCCCAGTAGCTCGCCGTTTTCGTTGTAGTAAGGCTCTCCCAAGGAGGTGGCGAGGGTGGGGGGATGAATCCAGGCGTAAACGGGCGTCCAGGCAGGCTCTCTGGTTTGTTGGGGGACGCGATACCAGGGCCGCACGCGGGGGTCGTAGTTGGGAGAGGAAGACAGGAGACGCTCGCGATCGCCGTTTTCGTCGATGCTGTAATGTCGCAGTTGTCCGCTGTTTTCGGTGACTTGGTAGTTGAGAGTGCCGTCGTCGTTGAGTTCGATTCCGACGAATTCGCCGTCAGCTCGGGCAAACTGGATGTAGCTGACTTGGCGATCGAAGGTTTGGATTTGGCGCCAAAAGTACCGCTCCATCGATCGCAGGTCGTTGGGATCGAGCTGTCCGAGAGCCAGGGCGCTGGCATTGGTGCGATTGATGGCGTGGGGGACGGCAAGATAGGCGTCGAGTCGCTCTTTGACCCGCGTGTTGACTTCTTGTTCGAGCTGGATGACGATATCGTTGACGGCTCTCTGGCCGTTCCGAAAAGAAAGCCATCCTACGAGACTCACGGCAATCCCCATTTGCAAGATGAAGGGAACGACAATGACGAGCCGGAAGGGGCGCTTCTGTCGGGCGAAACCTGGGAATGCAAACCAAGACATAGGACATTCGAGGGAACGAGTTTCTGGGTCGGTTGATTTTTAAAACTTTTTCTCGATCTCGATCGAATTGGCTGGAAACTCGCCGAGCCTACGATCGGACTCTCGCGATTGCTGTTGGGGTCTATTTCAACTCGGGGTCTGGGGAAAAACAACGAGGTTCGTTGAAGTTCTGGCAGTTTGTCTTCAAGGCGACTGGGTTTGAGTCGTCGGGTTTAAGTGAGTTGGGAGCGGTCTTTATTCGCTAGATTGAAAGTAGTATTGGTTGATAAACGTTGTGTTTTTCAGACAATAATCTGTCTTTTTTGTGCAGATTTAGGTTAATTTTAGGTTAAAGAAAATTAAAATTGTCATGAAAATTAAACTCGAAAGATGCCAGTAAAAAACACCAAATTAAATTCAATAAAATTGTAGATCGATTTTAATTAAAAGAGTAGGTCTTCCTTCAACAGCCTGAGATAAACCTATGTGTTTTTACGGAGACGGCAATGGAAGACAGAGCGATCGCACGACAAAAAAGAGAGGCGCATCTCAACGCCGTCAACCGCCCAAGACCGAGTCTGTCCAAGTCCGAAGCCGATTCAGCGTCTCGCGTTGAAAAGCCCCCCAGTATTTGAAAAATACTGGGGGGCTTTTCAGGGTGCATCTCACTTTTGTAAATATATGAGTCTGGAGTAGTTTGGGTGGAGCGAGAGCGAAACCCAACAACAGCTCAATTTACCGCAGAGACTCCGATCTTATAAATTTGCATTTTTGAGATGCACCCGGCTGGTGACAATACGATTGACAGCTCTACAGAATCTTGGGAACCTTGAAAAAGTCTCCTTCCTGTTCCGGCGCACTTTCAAGTAAATCGTCGCGATGGGGATAGATTTCCTGTCGATCCGATCGCGCGATGTTTCTCATATCCATAATGTGAGCGGTGGGCTTCACATCGTCGGTGTCGAGTTCTCGCAATTGTTCTACATAGTCGAGAAGCTCGCTCACTTGTCCTGAAAACTCTTCTTCTTCGGCTTCTGTCATTTCCAGACGCGCCAAGTGCGCCACTTTGTGGATTTCCTGTTTGTCGATCTGAGTCATCTGTTCTCCTTTGGAAACTGCTTGAAACGCCTTGAAACTGGTTTAGATACCGTCCACAGAACCCCGTCCGGTGGTTTTCATCCAGTTTTGAGCTTCGATGTAGTTGTTCGGTGCTAGACGCACGGCTTCTTTCCAGTAACTCGCCGCTTTGTCGAACCACTCTTCGGCTTCGTCAGCGTTCCCGGCGGCTTTTTCCCGTTCGCCGCGAAAGTGGTAAATGACGGCGATGTTGTTAAAGGCTTGGGGCATCCGGGGATTGAGTTCGACAGCCTCGAAGTATTTTTCTAAGGCTTTCTCGTGTTCGCCGTTACTGGTGTGGATCAAACCGATATTGTAAAGGATATAGCTGCGATCGTTGGGGTCTTCTTCCAGTTTGAGGGCTTCTATGTAGTTTTCCATGGCCTCGGCGTATTCGCCGTCTGCTTGGGCCGACATTCCGTCGCGATAGTAGGCGAAGGCTTCTTTGGAAGACTGTTTGGTCGGCAGAATCTTCAGGATGATGTCTGCCATCACTGTGAAGGTTTTGTCGATGAAGTTATCGTTGCGCTGTGTCCGTGGCATGGCAGGGTTAAGGGGTTTGCTATGGGGTCTCGGTTGTTATGAATGCGAGGGTCTAGTCTTCTAGTTTAATGTAAGGCGATCTCAGGCGATCGCGAATTGAGACCTGTTGAATTAGCGATGGTGCAGGATGAATTCGGCGATGGTGAGATCGATGGGGGTGGTGACTTTCAGGTTGGTTTCTTCTCCTTCGACGATTTTCACCGACAAGCCGCATTTCTCGAACAGGGCTGCATCGTCGGTGACTTCCCAGCCTTCGCGAATGCCTCGATCGTGACATTGTTTGAGGAGTTTGGCGTCGAAGGCTTGGGGGGTTTGCGCCGCCCAAAGGTTGTTACGATCGGGGGTGTCGCAAATCGTCATCGCTTCGTCTACGACTTTGATCGTATCTTTGACGGGAACGGCGGCGATGAGTCCGGCGCAGGTTTTCAAGGCGTCAGCGCATCGATCGAACAGTTGCGGCGTCGCCAAACATCTCGCTCCGTCGTGGATTAGGACGTGGGTGGCGTCGTCGGGGAGGGCTTGCAAGCCGTTGTACACCGATTGTTGTCGCGTGTCGCCTCCTTGGATGAAACGCACGGGTTTGCTCAGCGATAGTTGGCTGAGGATGGTTTTGAAGTCGTCCCAGTCGCGAGGTTGGGAAAGCAAGCCAATCCATTCGATTTGACTCGAAGCGTCGGCGGCTTCGAGCGTCCAGGCGATGACGGGTTTGTTGAGAAGGGGAAGGAGGAGTTTGTTTCGATCGCTCCCCATGCGACGCCCCGAACCGGCGGCGGGAATCAGTAAGTGCATCGTAACTGTGGTGTTTCGGGCTGACCCTTTTTTGACATACTCCCGTATTGTGCGGGTTTGGCTTCCGGTTCGAGAGACTGTTTATAAAACGTTACATCCCGCTGCGAGGTGGGGATGAGGTGGGGATGAGCTTGAGAACCCCGGCATCTCCAAGATGCCGGGGTTCTGGGGGAAGTGCAACCAGCAGCAGGTGTTACAACCGGAAATCTAATGCCCGAACGGGTCGAACGAAACTCGAATTGGCTCGAACGAAACAAATATGATTGGTCGCTGAGCTTCCCACCCACAGCCAAGGTAAGTTTCGATCGTCATAGGAAATTTGAGGCGAGTTAAATGTTTCTCCCCGCATGATAGTGTTAGAAACGGGATAGTTATAAAAATCGTTGCTTCCGGTTGGAGAACCTTCGCTTCGATTTAAGTAACGACAGTTCAAGCCATTGGGATCGGGATCGACGACTTCCCACTCCCAAGGCATATAGGAATTGTTGGGATCTGAGGGATGATAGTCACCGTTATTGTCCATGACGGGACGAGATTCTGATGCAACAGCGATGCTGGAAGAATCGGAGTTCAGCATTTTTGGAGCCACCATAAAACCTAGGCTTGTTCCCAAAAGTGCCGTCAGACTGACTGATAGGATTTGACGATTTAACACGATATAACCTCAAGGTTTTCGCCGCAGTAGGAGCGCGTTATCGTAACGCAGCGATTTTTTCAGGGATAAACTGGCATTAAACGATGCTTGGAGAAGACAACGAGTAAACTTGTCCGATTTCCTTGAGAAGTGCTACCCATCGATCTTCGTCGGAATCGTCGAGGATTTCTGCGAGTTCGACTACTCGATGTAAATCGTCCCGATTGTCTTCGCTGGCAAGCATTTGAGAAACGTCAGAATCGAAAAGCGATAACAGTCGATCGTACTCGATCGAGTCCGACGAACCATATCTTTTCCACATAATTCGATCTTCAGTAAAGGCGACGCCTTCTTTTCCATCATCCCAAAGACTTGTATCCACAAAGGCTAAGATTTGTTCTTCAGGACGAACGGATAGCCAATTTGATAAAGCATTCGATAGTTTGTCGAGTGGAATGTTAGGAGATGAAAATCCTTCATAACTGGCGTAGTATTCGTCAATATTTGAGGCTAAAAAATCTCCTAAAGACCCAGATGTAGAAATCTCAGTTGGAGTATAAATTCGAGTTTCAAGCTGCTTTAACGTCCCTTGGTCGCGTCTTTTTCGTCCTTTCAAAAACGACCAAATCAGAAACGCGGTTCCTGACGCGACTAACGCCGCACCTCCGGTTAAAACCCCCAACCCTCCCAAGGCTGAAATCGTCGCAGTAATCGCCGCACCTCCAGAAAGACTCCCTGCAACACCCAAGGTACTGGCCGCCGTCCATGCGGCTAATACGGATGCTGCGCCTGCAAGGGTTCCCGAACCGATGGAAAGTCCTAAATTTAGCTTATCTTCTCCGTCGAGTTCGGAGACGAGGGCGATCGATACTAATCCCGCTGCTCCAATGAGTGCTGCGCCGCCTGTGGCGACGGCTAATCCACCGAGCATTCCCAAACCCCCTGCTGCAACGGAACCGCCGCCGAGGGTGGCTAAGGTGGCGTTGGTGGCTGCGGCTCCCGATAAACTACTCAAGCTGACTCCGGTGGCGGTTTCGGCTCCGATGTTCGACAGGAAGCGTGTCGCTTGCGGAACGAGATTCGCTCCGTTTGCGTAGGTGTCTTGGATGTCCTCTTTTAAGTTTTTGGCGTCTCCTACAGTTTGCAAGAAGCTGGCAATATTTTCGGATAAGTCTTTGCTGTCGCTGACATCACCTTGACGGGTTACGGAATAGACGACTTTCGCGTTTTTTGGAATATCGGCTTTGAGAATAAATTCGTCGAGGTCTTGTAGGAGAGGCGCGACTTCTTCAGGAACGGGTTTTCCGTCACGAACGAGTTGGTAAGTAGCTAGATATCCTTCTTTTTCAATTTCCGTTAGGCGAGAACTTTCTGAGATGGCTTTAACGAGGATTACATTTACCGTCAATCCTCGGGAATTCGCGCTTGAAATAGTATAGAGATTCTTGATTTCGCTAGGTAGTTCAGATGCAGCAACAATCGAGTCTAAATCTTTTAAGGTTTTGAAGTTGGGAATAGGATCTTTGGCGCGGACGTAAGCAAATGTCCCCCAAATCTGTTTTTTCTCTTTTTGAGAAAGATTTGAGGTCGTGAGTGTCGATTCGATCGCCTGTTGAATTCCCAGCAACCGCGAATTGGTACTCGCCAGCAAATAGCGATCTTTTACCTCGTCTTCCAGTTTCGAGGAATCGATAACGTAATCGAGCAATCCCAGAGCGGTTAAATCGCTGATATACCGAGCTTCTTCGATCTACTCGTATACCATTTTGCACTTGGATTTACTGGCGTCTTGCAAAAACGAAGTGTTCTCGATTTCTTCGTAGATGCGATCGGCAATGCGGATTTCGCGATCGTAGAGGGTATGACAGACAATCGTAATGTCGTTTCCTTCTAATCCAGCGTTTTCTAAGACGAGTTCTCGCCCTTCCGTTGTGCGGCGTGGAATGGAGATTTCAACGGTTTCTCCCGAACGGAGAATTAGGTTTTGCTTCCCACCGCGCCTCGCCGGAATGTAAGGCACGAAAATATGATAAGTCTCTTCAAATTCTTCTGAGTCGTTGAAGGCTAAATCTCCAGCGAGAGCCGGAGCGATCGCCAAATAATCCTTAGTCAGATAACCGAGCGTCGCAAGTGCAATTCCTTTGAGCAGATGACGGCGCTTTGTCTCGAAGGCAGTCATATTGAATTGTTGGGTCAATAGTCAGGATTAGTATAAAACAAAACCCACTTTTAAATCGTTACACTGTTTGTTTTTGCAAGAATTTTTTACAAAAATCAACGTTTTATCGACCTTGAAAAATACCCCGTCTAACCTCTCGGTGTTTTTTGGACGATTTTACGGGAAATTCCTAAAATTGTTATATTTCTTCACACTTTAAGCCCAAACCCCCATCGTCCCCAAATCCTGAAAGCCAGTTCCTACAATAAAAGTATCGAGTTCGCTACAACTCACTATGCACGTATCGCGATCGAGCTTTTCCTTCGGAAGCGGAGACTTCTTTGTATCCGTCGACGGCGGGGCCCTGACCGTCAACTTTGGCGGCGTCAATCCCCCCAGTCGTACCACTGTCATCAACAGTCTCGTCACGCCTCCGGTTATCGAAAATCCCTACGGCGATGCTGAGGTGTTTCTCGATGTGGATTCCCTGGAAGCGATTTCCGAAACGCAACCGGATATTATTGTCGTTAATCCTCAAGGAACTGTCACGCGCATTACTTCGCCGTCGGGGTTTTCTTTTGAGTCGGGGGTGGGAATTTCTGAGGATCTGTTCGATGGCGATCGATTTGTTATCGAAGAACCCAACGTCCGATTTGTCGATTCCAATACTCGGATGTTTCGCGGCGACGATACCCCCGATAACGTCCGGGGAACTTCTGAAGGCGATACGATTTCGGGATTTGACGGCGACGATATTTTACGGGGACGCGGTGGGGACGATGTTATCTTCGGAAACCGCGATGAAGACCGGATTTACGGGGGCGATGACGAGGATACGATTCTCGGGGGACGAGATGATGACGATTTGTTTGGGGACGATGGCGACGATATTCTCAATGGAAATCGCGGCGACGATCGAATTCTCGGAAACGACGGCGACGATATGCTTTTCGGGGGTGGAGACAACGATATCCTCGAGGGGGGAGACGGCGACGATACTCTAATTGGCGATCGCGGGGCAAATCGACTCGTGGGAGGTGCGGGTTCGGATATGTTTGTATTGCGGGGAGATGTGGCGATGGACGACGCGAGTCGCACTCGTCCCGAAAACGCCGATTGGTTGGTAGATTTTGAAACCAGCGAAAGAACTCCGTTCCGCTGTCGCGATCGCATTCTGTTGACGGACGGGTTGACGGTAGAAGATTTAAGGTTTGAAACCGTTTCCCTCGATGGCGCGGTATTAGAGAATAATTTCGATCGATTCTCCGACGATGGATTATTTTCTAACCTATCCAACGTGACCGCTATACGCTTGGAGGAGATCGATCGCTATCTCGCTTTTGCTGTCGGGGTAAGTGCAGAAACCTTGCGAAATTGCATCGAATCCCGTTAAACACCTAAGTTATGTCTTTGTTGACCATGTTGTTTGTTCGCCGCTTGCTTCGTACCTCCGGTTTCCTCTCGTTGGCTTGTCTGATGGCGTGGAGCGTTCCACTGTTGACTCAAGCTGCGGTAGAACCCCGTCCCACGGCTTTATACGCAAATTCTGAAAATCCGTCGGAGTCGGCGGCGCGTTTGGTCGATCGCGGTTTGGAACGCTACCGCCTCGGCGATTACCCCCAAGCGATCGAACTCTGGGAAGACGCCCTGGAATTCCCCCTCACCTCCGAAGATACCGCCATTGTGCTGGGGAACCTGGCCGCCGCCAGTCAGCAACTCGGACGACTCCAAGAGGCGGTATTTCACTGGGAACAAGCCCTCGAAATCGTTCGATCGCAACCGGACGCCGAAGAGCAAATCGCCCAAATTCTCACCGAACAAAGTCAAGCCTACGACGCCATGGGACAACACCAACGGGCGATTCGCCTGTTGCAAGAGGCCCTGACGTTGGCGGAAAACACGGGCGATCGCGCTACGCAAGCGGCAATTCACGGCGGGTTGGGGAACGCTTACTGGTCTTTGGGACAGTACGAAGAGGCCATTACAGCTCACGAAACCAGTTTAGACCTCGCCCGCCCCCTCGGTCTCGAGGGTTTCGTCTCCACTGCCCTCAACAATCTTGGAAACGTCTACGCCAGTCGCATTCGCCACCACCGCTATCAAGCGAACGTGGCAGAATCGGAAGGGGAATTCGACGAAGCCGAACGCTTGCAAGGGGAAATCGATGCCGATCTCGCCGCGATGTTCGAGGTGGTGAGTCAAAGTATCGCCGCCAGTGAAGCCATTGGCGGAATGATGCAAGTGCGGGCGTTGTTGAATTACGATCGACTGTTGCAAGAGTTTGAAAATCCGGATATCCGAGAAATCGCAGCCAATCGATCGAAAATTCTGCAAGTGTTAGGGGAGGAACCCAACTCCCGCCAAAAAGTCTTTGCTTTGATTAACCTAGCGGTCGATCTTCAGGATACCGCCGATCGATCGCTGAAAATCGATCTGTTGCAACGGTCGATCGCTATTTCTCGGGAAATTGGCGATCGACGGGCAGAATCCTTCGCCCTCGGCACCCTCGGAGAAACTTACGAACACAACCAACAATACAACAAAGCCCTCCAACTCACCCGAGACGCCCAATTCGCCGCCCAGCAAGTGAACGCCTCCGACAGTCTCTATCGCTGGCAGTGGCAAGCTGGACGCATTTACAAGGCCACGAACCAACCGTCACAAGCCCTCACCGCCTATCGCAACGCCATTTCCACCTTACAAAGCATCCGCAGCGACATTATCGCCACCAGTCAAGACGTGCAGTTCGACTTTCGCGATTCCGTCGAACCCGTTTATCGGGAACTCATTGATTTGCTGTTAAACCCCGAGACTCCCGGCGCCAAACAGCAGAAACTGCAAGAAGTTCTCGACGTACTGGAACTGCTGAAATTGGCAGAGTTACAAAACTTTTTCGGCGACGAATGTGTGGAAGTGTCCCAATCGATCCTCTCAGAAGACGGACGCCTTGCCGATCCCAACGCAGCGGTGGTCTATACCATCATTTTGCCCGATCGCACCGCCATTTTACTGCAACAAGCGGACGGAACCCTTTCGGATTACAGCGCATCCATCACTGCTGAGGAACTACGATATGACGTCAACAATTTCCGTAGCCTTCTCGAAAAACGGGGAACCAACGAATACTTAGCCGAAGCCACGCGGTTGTACGACTTGCTGGTACGTCCGTTGGAAGCGGATTTAGCGGAAATTACCCCGGAAACTCTGGTCTTTATTCAAGATGGCGTGTTGCGGAAAACTCCCGTGGCGGCGTTGTACGATGGCGAATCGTTCCTCGTGGAAAAATATGCTTTGGCAACGACGCCGAGTTTGCAGTTAACCACGGCTTCCGAGAGCCAGTTAACTCGCAAAAACGCTCTCATTGTAGGGTTGACGGTGGAAGTACCGCCTTTTGCCCCCCTCAACAGCGTTGAATCTGAAGTGAAGGGGGTGCAGGAGATTCTCGGGGGAACGGCATTGTTGGATGATGAGTTTACGGTGGAGAATTTCGAGAACCGCTTGAACGACGAGAATTATTCGATCGTTCACATGGCGACACACGGCAAGTTCGGCGTCGATTCGGAGAGTACGTTTTTGCTGGCGTACCACGATCGAATTACGATTGAAGAGATGGATGCGTTGTTGCGATCGCGTCGGACTTCCGGGGCGGGCAATCTTTCACCGTTAGAACTGTTAGTATTGAGTGCCTGTCAAACTGCTGCAGGGGACGATCGATCGGCGTTGGGAATTGCCGGGGTTGCTGTGCGGGCTGGGGCGAAAAGTGCCTTAGCCAGTTTGTGGTTTATTAACGACTCGGCCACAGTTCCTTTAGTTGAGGAGTTTTACCGCCAATTGGGAACGCCGGGAACGACAAAAGCCGAAGCCTTACGTCAGGCGCAATTGAAGGCGATCGATAGCTTAGAAAACAACCACCCCGGCGTTTGGTCGCCGTTTTTACTGATTGGTAGTTGGCAGTAATGACATTTTTCAAAAGTCATCAGAGGTCTGTATGGGCGAACGGTGTTCGCCCGAATTCAGGTGATAATCTATAGCAATATTATCGAAAATTGGGATAATTGTAGACCTCAAAATTTTCAAATTTTTGGGAATTTCTTGGAGTTTTTCGTATTTCTAATTATTCCAGGGAGCGAGGCGTGAATCCATCGCTATTTTGAAGGTTCATCGCCGAGATAAAACCCAGAATCGTCGGAGGGAGGTTCCATTCCCAGAAACTCTCGATAAATTCGAGGCTTATATTCCTGACTCAATTCGTTAACTGCCCGAATGAAGGCTTGGTAAGTTCCCACACCGCCCAGCTTATCCCAAAATTCTTCGCCGATTAAAACCACTGAATCGGTGGTCATATTAAACCAGCGTCGAGGCGGCGACCAAGCATAGTTTTCTTTATCTCCATAGGGATTATAAGCCAGCGCAAAATAAGCATCCGAAATTACCGCAGGCTCCATACTATAAAGCTTGAGTATTTTTTCTTTACTCACTTTCGTTTGGTCGCTATTCGGCAAGGGAGCTTTGATTTCAAAGCTATAGCGTTCTCCGGTTTTCAAATTTTCGGCGAAAACATCACAAACGACCGTCATCGGAATTTTTCGACCCCGACCTTTCAAAATATAGGAAAGTTCTTCTTTCCAATTAGGACGAACGCGATTTTTTCCTTTCTGACCGTGTTCTAAACGATTCAAGACTTCTGAAATACGATTCAGACGTCCTTCTCGAATAGTACCTCGAATCCTATACCCCAGTTCCGCCTTTCCGAGTCCGTGAATTGCCGCGATGATGGCTAACTTTTCCCACACTTTTCCAAAAGGGGTTACAAATTTTCGCTCGAAGTGAGACCCTTTGAAAATTTCATCGGGAACCAGGGCAGCATAGAGCGGTTTAGCCGCCCGATGTGCGTCGGGTGAAAAGGGTCTTTTATATAAAGCATTCTCGATGACACCATCCATCATTTCACGAATGAGGGATTGAATTTCATGCTTCATGCTGTTTGAGTCTGAAGGTTCCATATCAAACTTCGACAATGATGTTTAAAAGAGATTTAGACAGATGATAAACAACTGGAACAGAGACCGCATTCCCAAGCTGTTTTTTGGCGGTACTCTCGCGAATGGCGAGTTGAAACCAATTCGGAAAACCTTGTAATCGAGCATAGTCTCTCGCCGACAGGGGTTTGAATTTTTTGGGTTTGTAGATTTTCTGAATAAAAGTACGTTTGTATAAATTGGGTTCTTGACAGTCTAAAGACACCGTTGCCACATAGTCACGCATTCCCGTCGCGGTGAGGGTTCCAATTGCATCGGCGTGGGGCAAGATAATTTTTGAGACGCCATCAATACCAGCGGATATTTTTGAATTCACGAAATCGTAACCTCGTTTGAGAATTTTCCGAAGGATGCGCTTGTTGACAAGCTGTTCGAGTTCTTCGAGTTTGATATCGGCAATTAACGCTTGAAAATGCTCCAGGCTAAGCGGATTTCCATCTTTGTCGCCATACTTCTTTTTTCTGCGATTGCGAAGCAGAGTTTGACAAATTAATTTTTCCCGTGGCGTCGTTTCAATTAAATCCCAAGAATGAATCGTGGTATGTCCGTCTCGAACGTCGGTAAATAAGAAGAAGTCGTTCAACTCATCGTTTTTTTGAAATCGTCCTCGCGCAGCCGGAATTCTATCTCCAAACAAAATTTCAGGTGCAAATTTTTTCTTTTCGATGTCAGCGGACTCGACAGCTTCAATGAATTGATATAACTTAGTTTTTCGATCGAGCGGTTTGGGGAATTTAAAACTTTCGCTCCGATCGATCTCTTTTTGAATTCCCACAATGAAGACACGATCTCGGTCTTGTGACAAACCGAAATCATAGGAATTGAGGATTTCATATTTAACCGAATAATTCAAATTTTGGAAAGCGTTTAAAATGCAGTTTAAACTTTCTTGATGTCTTGGTTCAGTCAAGCCTTTGACATTTTCAAAAATAAATGATTTGGGTCGATTCAGTTCGACAATCCGAATCACATCAAACCACAACTGACCGCGCTCGTCATCAAAGCCTTTAATTTTTCCCGCGATCGACCAAGGTTGACAGGGAACACCGCCCACAATTAAATCGACGGACTGCGGCAGTTTACCAATATCTCGAACATCCCCTAAATTGACTTCTGGGCAGTTTAGGGATTGAAGAAAGTTTTTTTCATAGACTGCGATCGCTTCGCGATCGATTTCGGAATAGGCCACACATTTGCCGCCTAGCTGTTCTAAGGCAATTCTAAATCCGCCAATTCCCGCAAAAAGGTCTACGAACGTAAATTTATGCCGCACGCTATCCGGCGTCAGATCGATCTCAGGAACGAAGGATTGACAATCTTTAAATAAATTTAACTGTTGAACTACACTCGATTCAGCCATTCACCTAAAATCTGAAATTTGGACAATTGCAAAATTGAATCCCCTTAAAATACAGTTTAATACAACCGAGATATCGGGGACAGTGAGAGTCTTTCAGGGAAGCGTGAAGACAGGAAGAACAGCATCCGCACTCTAAACGACTCTACACTTTGAGTGCATCTCAAAAAATGGAAATTTATCACATCGGAGTCTCTGCAATGAATTGAGCTGTTGTTGAGTTTCGCGATCGCACTCACCTAACCTACCTCAAACTGACAAACACGCACCCTACCGTTATCAATTATCAAGTCCCCTAAAGCCATCCTCGTAACCCATACACGACAATTCCCACATATTCCTTGAGGGCGCGAGTGGTCAGAGCCAGTCGTTGAGCGTCGGGCATAATATTAAGGACGATCGCCTCCCAACTGTCAGACATAGCGGCGAGGCTGGCGTCTGTCACCAGAAAGTCCGTCGGGGCAGGGATGGCATCGATTCCCTGCTTCTTAAACACCCGCAGCGATCGCGGCATATGCAACGCAGAGGTGACGAGAAGAACCCGTTGAATTCCCCGTTCCTCGAGAATTTCTTTGACGTTGACGGCATTTTGATGGGTGTTGAGAGAGGTGCGATCGAGCAAAATTTGCTCTGACGGAACCCCCATCGCTTCGACAATTTTCGCCATGTCTTCGGCTTCCGAACCCACTTCGCCCCGCCAGCTAATGCGTCCGCCGGACAACACCACGTACTCGGCTTTCCCATCTAAATAGAGTTTTGCGCCGTAGAGGGTACGATCGCCCGCTTCGTTGACTTCCACCCAAGGACGCGGCGGCGAGGGCGATCGCGTCGCACCCCCCAACACCACGATCGCCTCTGCATTGGGAACCTCATCAGTGGGAATATGCTGACTTTCCAGCGATCGCACCAATCCCGCACAAACCCATCCGTTCGCCCCCGCCATCAACACCACAAACGCCAGGAAAACGGCAAACGCACCCCAGCGAGGGCGTTTCCACAACAACACCAACGACGCCAACATCAACAGCAGACTGAATCCCAAAGGATACACGAACAGCGGAAGGAGTTTGGAGAGAAAGAAAAACATCGCAACACTTCACCTAGAAACGTTCAACGAAACCTTAAACCACTTGAGTGGCCATCCCCCTTCTCGGTTCCCCGCCCAAAGAGCGATGATGCCATAATAAAAAACCCTCAATTATCAATTATCAATTGTCAATTATCAATTATCAATTCTAGACAGATGCTGAACTCTCCCCGTCCTCCCATTCCCGCCCAAACTTGGAACTGGACGTTCGATCGCGAGTGGAACGATCCCTACACCGTCCGCTATGCCAGCAATCTCGACGACGGCCCCAATCACGGAATGCCCCTCGGCGGCTTTGGGGCAGGTTGCATCGGGCGATCGCCCCGAGGAGACTTCAACCTGTGGCATCTCGACGGCGGCGAACATATCTTCCAAAACTTACCTGCCTGTCAGTTCTCCGTTTACGAAGAGAGCAACAGTAAAAGGCAAGCTTTCGCCCTCAGTCCAGAAACCCCATCAGACGGGAGCCTTAGCACATGGAGCCGTTACCCCAAACAGACGGAAGACGGCAAAACTACCGCCACCTATCGCGCTCTCTACCCTCGCAGTTGGTTCGTTTACGAAAAGGTTTTCGATACTATTCTTACCTGCGAGCAGTTTTCCCCCATCGTTCCCCACAACTACCAAGAAACCAGCTATCCCCTGGCAATTTTCGAGTGGACGGCCCACAACCCCACAGACGAACCGATTACCCTGAGTATTCTCCTCACCTGGGAAAACATCGCCGGATGGTTCACCAACAGCCTGAAATCCCCAGAAGTCCGAGTTCGCGACGACGGTAGCCCCGTCTACGACTATAAACCCCGCTGGGGCGAAAGCGGCGGAAACTTCAACCGTTGGATTGAGGATTTTTCCCGGTTGGGATGTTTGATGAACAGTGGCGACATCGGACTCGACGCCACGGAAGAGGGACAGGGACAATTGGTGTTGAGTACCGTCACCAATCCTGCGGTGGAAGTCACCTATCACACCCGTTGGAACCCTGTCGGCGACGGTGGGGAGGTGTGGAACAGCTTCGCCAGCGATGGGACTCTCTGCAACGAAGACGACGAAACCCCGGCCAAACCCGGCGATCGCATCGCGGGGGCGATCGCAGTTCGCTTCACCGTTCGTCCCGGCCGTACCCGGAAAATTCCCTTTATTTTAGCGTGGGATTTCCCAATTACGGAATTCGCCGCCGGAATTCAAGCCTATCGCCGCTATACGGACTTTTTCGGGCGCAGCGGTCGTAACGCTTGGTCGATGGTACGGACGGCGTTGAAGCATTCGGATATGTGGAAAGCGGCGATATTGGAGTGGCAACAGCCGATTCTCGAAGATGAGAATTTGCCGGATTGGTTCAAAATGGCGTTGTTTAACGAACTCTACGATCTCAGCAGCGGCGGGAGTTTGTGGACGGCGGCGGACGAGGAGGAACCGAAAGGCCGGTTTGGGGTGTTGGAAAGTTTCGATTATCGCTGGTATGAAAGTTTAGACGTGCGACTGTACGGCTCTTTTGCCCTGTTGCAGTTGTGGCCGGAGTTAGAAAAGTCAGTTTTGCGCGGTTTCGCGCGATCGATTCCCACCGCCGATAAGACGCCTCGCGTCATCGGTTACAACGGTGCCTCGGCGGTTCGCAAGGAGGCGGGGGCAACGCCGCACGATTTGGGGGCAGCCAACGAGCATCCTTGGATACAGACGAATTACACCAGCTATCAGGATTGTAATTTGTGGAAGGATTTGCCCTGCGATTTCGTGTTGCAGGTGTATCGGGATTTCCGGTTGACGGGTGGCGACGATGTGGAGTTTTTACGGGAGTGTTGGGGATCGATCGTGCAAACTCTGGCGTATTTAAAGGAATTCGACAAAGACGGCGATGGAATTCCCGAAAACGGCGGCGCACCGGATCAGACGTTCGACGATTGGCGGTTGAAGGGGATTAGTGCCTATTGCGGCGGGTTGTGGCTGGCGGCGTTGCAAGCAGCGATCGCCATTGGGGAAGTGTTGAAAGCTTCGCCGCCGCAGTGGAACGCCAGTAATTCTCGCGCCAACGTTCCCCCTCCCGAGGAAATGTTACCTGTTTATCGCGCTTGGTTGGAACAGGCGAAACCCCTGTATCACAACAGGCTTTGGAACGGCAGTTATTACCGCCTCGACAGCGAAAGCGGTTCGGATGTGGTGATGGCGGATCAGCTTTGCGGGCAGTTTTACGCGCAATTGTTGGGGTTAGAGGATATCGTTCCCCACAACTGCGCTTTAGTGGCGTTGCAAACGGTTTATGATAGTTGTTTTGTGAGGTTTAATGCCCATCGAACGGTTGCGATCGGGGCGGCTAACGGCGTGATGCCAGATGGTTCGCCGGAAGATCCCAACGCCACTCATCCGTTAGAGGTTTGGACGGGAATTAATTTCGGACTGGCGGCGTTTATGGTGTTAATGGGAATGCAAAAGGAAGCGTTAGCCATGACGGAATCTGTGGTTCGCCAAATTTATGAAGGTGGTTTGCAATTCCGCACCCCGGAAGCGATTACCGCTGCCCGTACTTTTCGAGCGGGTCACTATTTACGGGCGATGGCAATTTGGGGGCTGTTTATGATGTTGAAAAAGGGATAAATTCAGTATAAAAATTCAGATCCCCGGCATCTTGGAGATGCCGGGGATCTCGCCCCCACCAACAACCTCTAAGAAACCCAATTTTTAGAGTTCCTCGCCCCCACCGACAACAACCCATTTTTAAGATTTATCATTTTCAGGCATTGCCAATCGTTTGACTTCCTGAAAATTGACTTTACCGCGATTGTTGCGAGGCAATTGTTCGACGCGAATCCATTTTTTGGGATGCTTGTAAGAACTCAATATTTTTTTAAGTTTATTTTTGATATTTTGTGGTATGATATCCACCGGAGCGACATAAACCGCCGTAACGATTTCTCCCCAGTCAGAATCGGGAATTCCCACGACACAGATATCCTCGACAAAATGAATCGATCGAACGGCGTTTTCCACTTCTACCGGAAAGACGTTTTCCCCTCCTGTAATAATCTTTTGACTGTCTCTCCCCAACAGGTGTAAAAACCCGTTTTCGTCAAAATAGCCCGTATCGTCGGTGTCGAACTGCTGCAACCTCTCAGTTTTGCTAAGGGGAGAATACCCCAGCATCAAAGACTGAGAACGAATCGTCACCCGTCCGATTTCTCCTGGGGGCAAAGAATTTCCCAACTCGTCTAAAATCGAAACCTCAGCATGAGGTAAAACTCTACCGCTGCTGAAATTGCCTTTTAAAAACTCGTGAGGATGAAGCGTCACTACTTGCGACGCCGTTTCCGTCATTCCGTAAGTCAAAGCCACCGGAATCTCGAACTTTTTCGCGTTTTCTAACAAACTTTGCCAAGCGGGGGCGCCACCGAGTAAAACACCTTGAAATTGAGACAGCCAAGTTGCTGTTTTCGGGGAGTTGAGGAGGCGGTTTAACTGGGTGGGAACGAGGGAAATCCAGAAGGTTTCAGGTTCGAGGTTCGGAAAAGTTTCTGATTCGATCGACTTCGAGGAACAAATCACCAAGGTTCCCCCCGTGACGATCGATCGCATAAACTGCATTAACCCGCTAACATGAAATAACGGCAGCGTACAACAACAGTTAATCCTCTCGAGATGGAACTGTTGCTGAAACCCGAATACTGACGCACAAAGGGTTTCCCAAGTATGAACCGCAAAGCGAATTTTCCCTGACGATCCTCCGGTTGGAATGGCAATTCCGGGGGAGATTTCGCGATTTTTCCGAGAGGGGGTTGCAGAAACCGCCGTGGTTCCCCAAACCCCATCGAACTCTGCAATTTCCCGAACCTGTTTCCATTCCGATTCTCGCCAATTGGGATTTGCCAAAAACAGGGGAACTTTGGCGATGCAAGCGGCGAGAAATTTGGCTAAAAACACGACAGGTTCGGCTTCGCAAAGTAAAACAGTGGGCTGTGTTGGGAAACTCTGTAATTCGGCTAAAGTGCGATCGACAATTTCCGCAAATCGATCGCTTCCCTCCGCCACCAATTCAAACCCATCGCGACGCTGCTGAAAAAGCGTTAGCGGATCTACCATCATTCCTGTTAAAACTGCCGTAACAATCTCTCTTCGTCATCTGCAAACCATCCCTCGATACCAAATCCTACCGCACGAGGAACCGTTTGCAACCTCGCCGCCAGTCGCAACGCCGCCTCTCTTCCAATGCGAGTTTCAAACACCGATGAAAATACCGTATCGAGGCGATGATTTTCGCAGAGTTGGCATAACCGAGTCGGCGAACCTGCGATCGCAGCTTTCACGACGAAAACGCCACGCCAGCCGCGACGGATGCAAGTTTCTAATTGGCGGAGGGTGGCGACGGATTCATCGAGTGCGATAGTTGTTGTGTAGCGATCGCACAATTGCAGCATTTCATCGAATTCTGTCACGGGAAGAGGTTGTTCGAGAAATTCGATCGATCTTCCCTCGCAAGCCGCCAACCAGCGATTGGCGGTTTCCCAAGTTAACCCCCCGTTGGCGTCGAGGCGAAGTGTGGCGTTTGGCGGAAGAGACGAAAGCAGGCGATCGAACCATTGCAATTCTAACTCGATATCCGTCACGCCAATTTTCCACTTAAACGTTTTTCCAGCCTCGGGTTTCTGCGACTCCAAAACTGAGAAAACCGCCTCCCCCGTCGGTAACAGTTGACTGTGAGGAAGTTCGGTTTCAAACGGCATTTTCTCCGTCAAATCCAACCACGCCGACTCGAAGCCAAACTGAGACGCGGGAAGAGGTTCGGAAATCTCTAAAATATCCGTTTTTTCGATATATTCAGGAAACTGGCGACAGAGATGTAACGCCTGCTGAAACGTTTCCGAACCAAACTCAGGTAACGGTGCAATTTCACCGAAGCCGACGTTTCCCATTTCGTCGCTGAGTCGCAGCAAAATCCCCTCGCGAACTTCCCAGCTTCCGTGATGGGTTCGCAGGGGTTGGCAAAATTTGCGAGAATAGGGACGAAAGGCGAAACAGTACATTTTTAGACTTATTTGATGTCAAGTCTTGTCAAGTTAGCAAAAAATATGTCAAAATGGGTGGAGAATTCCCATTATTTTGATGCCCCGTAAAATACGAGAACTGAAATCTGAAATTTCTCGTGCAGGCTTTAGCTATCTACCTAAGCGAGGGAAGGGAAGCCACGAGCGTTGGCGTCATCCTCAACTCAGGCAAACATTGACAATTGCAGGAAAAAATGGAGATGATGCTCCTCCATATCTAGAAAAGCAAGTCAAACAATTATTAAACGAACTCAAAAATATAGAGGAAGGTGAAAACTCATGAGTCAATATAGCACGTTCGTTCAGTGGTCAGAAGAAGATCGACTGTTCTTAGTCACGATTCCAGAATTCGCCGATCGCGTCGTGATGCCTTGCACTCACGGCAAAACTCGCCAGGAAGCAATTCGCCATGCAGAAGAAGTTATCGAAATGTATTTAGAAGCTTGGAAAGAAGAAGGATTGTCGATTCCTGAACCGATGAATTCTAATTTATTTCAGAACGTTCGATGAGGTAGATTTCAGCCCAAATTTCAAATATACTCTTAAGTCCAGACTCGCACTCAGATCGATCGCCCCCTGAGAGGAGTTACCAATCATGACATTTTTTACTATCGGTCATTCCAACCATTCCTTTGAAAAATTAGTCGCACTTCTTCAACAACATCAAATTACCGCATTAGCCGACGTTCGATCGCATCCTTACAGTCGCTATTGTCCCCATTTCGATCGCGCCTTTCTCAAAAAGCACTTACCCGAATTTGGCATCGCCTACGTTTTCTTAGGCAAAGAACTCGGTGCGCGTGCTGAAGATTTGAGTTGTTACGAAAACGGCAAAGCCTTATACAGCCGAATCGCGCAAACTGAGGTATTTTCACAGGGGATCGATCGCCTGTGTCAAGGTAGCGATCGCTATCAGATTTCTCTGATGTGTGCCGAACAAGATCCCCTCACCTGCCATCGCGCCATTTTAGTCAGTCGCCATCTCAAAAAACGCGGATTTGACATTCAACATATTCTCAAAAACGGCGACTTAGAAAGCCAAGACTATCTCGAAGAACGACTGCTGGAAAAACACCATCTCGATCGATATCTTCAAGACTCTAGCCAACCCGAAGAACAGGCGACTCAACTGAGTTTGTTTGGCATCGAAGACAATTCGATCGAATCCAGCAAAAATTCCGAAGAAGAAGCGTTAAAATCCCTCAATAAAAGCGAACTTATCGAACTGGCGTATCAACGTCAAGGCGATGCGATCGCTTACGTCGATAAAACCATGAAAAACCTAACCCTTCAGGAGTCTGCTCGTGGCTAAACCCATCCAAATCTTCACCATTGGCTTTACCAAGAAAACCGCCGAAGTCTTTTTCAACAGATTAATCGAAGCAGGCGTCAAACGAATTATCGACGCCAGAGCCAACAACACCTCTCAACTCGCCGCCTTTACCAAACGAGACGACTTACGCTATTTCCTCAAAACCATCGCAAACATCGACTACATTCACGTTCCCGAATTTGCACCCTCCAAAGACATTTTAGACGACTACAAAAAAAAGCGAATTGACTGGAACGCCTACGAAGAGCGATTCGGTAAGTTAATTCGCGATCGAAAAATTGAAGACCAAATTTCGATCGAACTCCTAGACGGCGGCTGTTTGCTGTGCAGCGAAGCCAAACCCACTCACTGTCACCGCCGCCTTGTCGCCGAGTATTTCCAAGAAAAATTACCTCTCGACGTAGAAATTAGTCACTTATGACGATTTAACGCGATAAAAACCCGGTATTTACTAAATATCGGGTTTTTCAATCAGTCAAATTAGACTTAAAATATTACCTAAATATAACTCAACCAACATAAAATAGAACAGTGAATACATTTAAAATCCTGTGTTTGGCGAATTCGTTCAAGCATGGAGGACGGTGCATCGCTGGCATAAAAACCGATCGATCGGGTTGGATTCGACCGGTTTCTTGTCAATCCGACGGAACCTTAACCGAAGAAAATTGTAAACTCGCAAACGGTAAATTCCCCCAAATCTTTGACGTTATAAAAATTAACTGTACCGAACCCCGTCCGTCTCCCCATCAACCGGAAAACTGGGTGGTTTCTCCCAAAAAGTGGATGTTTTTAGGTCGTCCCGAAACCAAGTTTTTAAAATCTCTGTTAAAATCAGAAGTAGAACGCTCAAAACGCTATCAGTATCTGTTGGAAAATCCGATCGATCGCCTCGATTGGCAGTTTATCCAAGAGAATCCCCTCGAATCTTCTCTAAAAATAATCGCCCCCAAAAATATCACCTGGAAAATCACAACGCCAGATTTTATAAATCGAAAATACCGAGTATCGTTCCAGTTTTGCGAAGTATTTTACGACTTACCCATTACCGATCCCGAATGGCGAGAAACCTTAAGCCAGTTACCCGATGGGGACTATTCCGCCGCCGAAGCGATCGAACATCTAAACCTTCCAGATTTCCACCCCGACAACTTTCTATTTACCCTGAGTTTAGGAGAACCCTTTCAACCGCGATCGCCTGGAGAGTGGTATTGTTTTAAAATCGTCGCCGCCGTCATGAACTTGGATATTTACAGTTAATGCCAAAACCCAGAACCCCGGCATCTTAAAGATGCCGGGGTTCTCGCCTGAAACCTCAGAAATCGCATTAATTAAGATTGACGTATCCAATTTCACAGAGAACGAATCACTTGATTTTCCGACTTCGTTTCTCGTTCCCTCAAAAACCCGTTCAACACCTCCGCCGACACTATCGGAAACGCTAGACTCGACGGCGATTTCACGGAAAATACCTCGATACGTTTGGAAGCCCTGTCGCTTTAGCGCAGGGAG